>CAYVVR010000458.1:0-3787 GCA_964454655.1 uncultured Planctomycetaceae bacterium
CGTGCAGCAAGGATCATCCGCAAGCCTTGGCCAACTACCAAGCGCGCGGCATGACCCTCTTCAAGACGGAAGAGCAATCCTAACCTTCCCCAGCCGCCCCATCCTTCCTCTTTTCGGCGATAAATTGGTCTGGAGCCGCACGGCGAAGATTGCTAAGCTTCGCGCCCCTGCCGAGCGTCCGGCACGATCGGCAGGACTTTTCGACAATCGCCGCCGGTGGCGCGGCAACGCATCTTTTCTCGACGTGCCGGTCGTCGACCGAAGGATTCCACGTGGTCTCCGGTAGGAGAATCAAGTCATGCGAGCGAACCAGTTCATCCGAAACCTGATGTATTGCGCGGTCGTGTTCGCCGCCGGTTGGTCGGCCGAATCGGCTCTTGCCTGGAACCGGCTGTTCACCTTCGATCGGGTCGAAGCCGATCCGAACAAGCAGTACTTGCTGACCGAAGAAAACGGCCCCTGGATGATCTTGGCGTGCACGTTTTCCGGGCCCAACGCAGAACAAGACGCTCACGAACTCGTCCTCGAATTGCGAAAACGCTACAAGCTTAACGCTTACATGTACCGCAAGACGTTCAAGTTCGATGTCGGAAACGACTCGGCCCGGCCGGTCAAATATCAGATCGGCGACGAGCTGACCGAATACGCCGTCCTAGTCGGCGATTTCACGGCCATCGACGATCCCGAGGCCCAAGAAACCCTCAAGAAGATCAAGTACTACCGTCCCAAATGCCTCGAGCTGACGGAGGGCAAATCGACCTCACGAAACTTTGCCGCGTTGCGTTACATCCAGCAGACGCTGCTTTCCGACGAGAACGAGAAAAAGGCGAAAGGCCCGATGGGGCACGCCTTCATGACGACGAACCCCTTGTTGCCCGACGAGTATTTCCGGCCGAACGGGCTGGACGAATTCCTCGTCAAGTTGAACGACGGCTACGAATACAACCTGCTCAATTGCCCCGGCAAATACAGCGTGATGGTGGCGCACTTTACCGGCGACGTCGTCTGGGACCAAAACAAGATTCGCGCCATCGAAGAAGGACGCGACTCTACCAAGGGCACCTTGGCCGAAGCCGCGATGAAGGCCCATCAACTGACCGTCGCCCTGCGTGAGAAAGGTTACGAGGCGTGGGAATTCCACGACCGGCACGCCAGCCTGGTCGCGATCGGCAGCTTCGACAGCGTCGGAACCAAACGCCCCGACGGAACCGTCGAACTCGATCCCCGCATCTACAAGATCATGAAGACATTCGCCGCCGAACCCGGCTCGTCGGTTCCCGGCATGCCGTCGATCGGCTACATCCCGAAACGCTTGTTGGGGATTCCTTTCGACATTCAGCCCATGCCCATCGAAGTTCCCAAGCGTTCCTTTGCCGCCGATTATGTTCGGCAGTAAGCCGAAACACGTTACCGCGTAAACGACACACGGGGGGATGCCGTCACCGGCCTCCCCCCGTTCGCTTTTGGGTCGCCGATTACGCGGTCGTCGCGGGCCCGACGCTCAAGCCTGTTCTTCCGCCGGGGCCGAAGCCGCCGTCAGCACCTGACGCAGCAACCAAGCAACGACACATGCCCCGAACACGAACGCGGCCAGAAATGCGACCAAGGGGCTCCACTGAACGGCCGTCTGCTGCTTCCACACCTCGGCCAACGGCGCGATCTCGAGGTTCTGGACGATCTGGCGGGCAATGCCGTTCGATGCCAACGCCACGACCTGCGTGCCGAAGACCGCCAAAGCCCCGACCACATCCGCGGGCTTGCCTCGACGCACGATCAATACGGCCAAGGGAAGGATCGGTGTCGCGGCAGCGAGAATCGTGAACACGATCCAAGGGGCCGACCACATCGTCGACGCGATCTCTTTCGGCCAGGTTCCGAACACGTACCAACTACCGGCGACGGCAAACCACACGAAGCCGACCGCAGCGAGCTTCAACGCAAAGCCGGGAGCCCACCGGCGGTACGCCTCGTCTTCTTTGGGCGCGAAAATGCCCGCATCGATCATCGTCCATGCGCCCGTCGTGATCAGGGCCAGGCCGAACATCAACAGCCACCGCGCCCACACGCCGGGATGCGTCAAGAAATGAGCCGTTCCCGTCGCTGCCCCGCCGATTTCGTGGCTCAACCACAGCGACTTCCAGCTGGCGGGCGACGCCATCAACGACCAACCGTTTGCAAACAGCACGCCGATGACCACGAACAGCAACGCCGCGATCCATCCCGCGACCGTTTGCCATGTCTTTGGACCTTGCTCGCTCCGCACACCGAACGCATACGCATAGACGCCGTAATACGCCGGAATCAACAGTGCGATGATCGCCATCCAGAACCAGGCGGTGAGGATCGTCGCCGGATAAAACGCCCAAGGATACGCCACCTGGATGAACAGCAGCGGCACGATGCCGAAATTCACGCCGAAGGCAATCAGAATCGGCATCGTCGATACAAGGCGTTTTCCCCAGCGAACGGCCGGCGTGTCGTCCTTCCGACGCATCATGACGGCCGCCAAGATCAAGCCTGCAAACCAAAGGTGCATGGGCACCATGTGCAGGACGAATCCCAGCACTTTGAAAAACTGCACGAACCAAAACGGCGCCGGCATACCCGGCAAGGTGTTGACGTCGAGAGTGTCGATCACGGGGTAGCCTCCAATTCCTCAAGCTGCGGAAACATGCCTTTGGGGCGTTCCGGAGCGATGGTTTCCAGGTAGTCGACCAGCAATTTCGCCTCTTCCGGCGTGCCCGACCACGGGGGCATGAAGTAATGCGACTCGTGGAGATGCAGGATCATCGACTCGAGCATTTCGGGCGATCGAGAGAACAAAAGCGGTCCCGCCGCCGAGTAACCTTCTTTGGCAGCGTGGCAATTGTTGCAGTGATGTTGGAAGATGACCTGCCCGACCGCGATACGGTCCTCCTGCGGCAGTTCCAACAGCTTGGCTTCGTCGATCTTTCCGTCGACGACCGCCTGCGGAAACTTCTCGGCGATGTACGCCCGAGTCCAACGTCCGCCTTCCAGGTACCCGGTCTCCCGGAGCTTCGCAACCTCGTCTTGCAAGACCTGATTCCCCAACACCACGTTGTACACGATGTACGGCTTGCGCACGGCCTCTCGAATGAACTCACCCGTGCTGAACGCCGCCATACCGAACAAGAACAACGTTACGGCGAACCCCGGCGACAACCAACCCGGATTCCGATACGGCCCGATGTACAACAGGAAGAAGACCGCCACCGTCAACGCAAAAATCAGTGCCGTGAAGACGTTCAGCACCGCAGCCGCCTGAAGGGCCAATCGCGCCGACTCGGGCATGAACACGTACCAACCGATCCCGCCGAGGGTAATCAGTACCGCCCCCAACAACGCCGGACGGGCCGATCGTTTGGCGATCAAGTCACGCAAGGCCGCATCTTTGATCGTCAACGACGCATGCAGGTACACGTACAACGAAGTCAACAACAACGCCCCGCCCGTCCGCGAAATGGTCTGCGGAATGAATTGCGGATTCAGCAGGCCGTGCCAGAAGTTGTGTGTTTCCAACCACCTGCCGGGATGCAACATGAACCCCGTGATGCCGGTGATCAATACCAGGCTGATCCAGGCGGCCAGCGCATACACCCAGGCCACTTGCACGTGCGTTTTCGGCTTCAGTTTGCCCCAGTAGTAGTAGAAGATGAACGCCGCCGACAGTTCGATCACAAAAAACACCCACTCGATGGCCCATCCGAACACAAAGTTGCGGATCAGGACCTCGGTCGCCAACGGCGATGCCAACCCGATCGTCCAC
>CAYVVR010000459.1:0-3781 GCA_964454655.1 uncultured Planctomycetaceae bacterium
TCGAGGAACCGTCGCAAGCCGAGCTCGATGCGGGCGGCCTCCCGCAAATCGCCGCGACGCGAGCCGTCGGCACGCAGCTCGTCGGCCACGTCGTACGACGCGTCGTACTCGGCGACGAGCCGGTCGATTTCCGCGTCGGTCACTTGCGAGACGACGGCGACCAGATCGCCCAAGCCGTACCCGTTCACCGAATAGCCGAAGCGAATCTGTGCTTCGACCTTGTCCCCCTCGGTGACGGCGACGTCGCGCATGTTGTCGCCGAAACGGGCGATCTTGGCGCCTTGCAAGTCGCAACGTGCCGCCGCCGCCCTGGCCCACACGCCCAAACGGCGCCGCACATCGGCTTCTTCCCAGTGGCCGACCACCACCTTGCGCCGCAACCGCAATCGCGAGCAAATGAAGCCGAACTCGCGGTCGCCGTGGGCCGACTGATTCAAGTTCATGTAATCCATGTCGATCGACGACCACGGCAAGTCGCGGTTGAACTGCGTGTGCAAATGGGCAAACGGTTTGCGCAGTTGCGTCAGGCCGCCGATCCACATCTTGGCCGGCGAAAACGTGTGCATCCACGTGATCAGGCCGATGCACTTCGCCTCGGCGTTCGCGTCGATGCACAACTGCGTGATCGCCTCGGACGTGGTCAAGACGGGCTTCCAAACCACACGGACGGGAATCTCGTCGCACTCGTCGAGCGCGCGAGCGATCGTCTGCGAGTTTGCGGCAACCTGCTTCAACGTTTCGTCGCCGTACAGATGCTGGCTGCCGGTGACGAACCAAATCTCCCAATCATTCAACGAAACCATGTCTTCCCCCGGCTGATGAAACGATCCCCCACAACAAGTCCAATGTTCGGCAACACCCCCGTTCCGCAACGGCCCATCGGCCGTCATGTCGAGCGTTGGCCGTAGTACGCCCCCGGCCCGTGTTTACGGAGGTAATGCTTTCGCAAGACGTAGTCTTCCAATTCGGTCGGATGCTCCGTCAACGCCATCGCGTCCCAGGCCATTGCAGCGATCGCCTCGAGTGCCACGGCGTTGTCCACCGCCTTGTCGGGCGAGTCGCCCCAGGTGAACGGCCCGTGACCGGCGACCAGCACGCCCGGAGCGGCCTCGGGATCGAGACCGGCTTGGCGAAACCGCTCGATGATCACCGTGCCCGTATGCACTTCGTAGGCCGACTCGACTTCGTCCTCGGTCAACGGTCGCGTCAACGGCACCGAGCCGAAGAAATGGTCGGCGTGCGTCGTTCCCAGACAAGGAATCTCGCGACGCAATTGCGCAAAGACGACCGCGTAACGGCTATGCGTATGGCACACCCCGCCGATGCCCGCAAAATCGCGGTACAGCCTCAGGTGCGTCGCCGTGTCGCTGGAGGGCCGCAAGTCGCCTTCGACGACGTTCCCCTCCAAATCGACGACGACGACGTTTTCCGCCGTCAACGCTTCGTACGGCACGCCGCTGGGCTTGATCGCCACGAGCCCCGCTTCGCGATCGATCCCGCTGACGTTTCCCCACGTCAAGGTAACCAGCCCTTCGGCGACCAGGCGACGATTCGCCTCGGCCACCCGGGCTTTCAACTCCGACAGTCGTTGCATCCCCCACACCTTTGCCAAATCCCCCGGCCCCGATGCTTGTCGCCTTGAAGCGGCGACAAGCATCGTCAACCGTCGTGCGTCATCGTCTTTCGCCGTTTCGCGGCGAATCACTGCAAGATTTCGACCAGCACGCGTTCGACGCGTCCGTCGTAGGCGAACGGCGCGGCGTACGGTCCGACCGCCCCGATCGCGTCTTGGCCGACCTGAATGCCGTCGGCGGGCATCTTGGGCATCAATCCGGTTTGGGCTTCACCGGCCGGTTTCCCGTCGACGTTCAACGACAAGACGCCTTGCGCGTTCAGCTCGACGACGATGCGGGCCTTCGTTCCCGGCTTCAACGGAATCGCCGATTCCAGCTCGTCGAGTTTTCCGTCGCGTCGCAGGGCGAAGCGAAGCGTCCCCTGTTCGTCGACGTACAAGGCGTACCCTTGCGAACTGCCGCCTTGGGCGACCAACACGCCGCGACTTCCGGCTTCGGCCACGTCGACGGTGATCCGGAAGGGTTTTTCGGCGATCATCGGCGCCTGATCCCGCTTGAGATCGGTCCCCGGCCCGAGTTCGAATCGTTTCTTCTTGGAAAGCTTTTCCGGTTGGGGTTGTCCGCGCCACGCTCCCAGCGGCAACACGTGTGCGCGTTCGGCCCAGGCGTTCCACGCGGCTTCCAATCGGGCGACGATCTCGGGATGCTCGGCCGACAGGTCGTGCATCTCGGTGCGGTCGGCCTCCATGTCGTACAGTTCCCACGGCTTGTTTTCTTTGGCGACCAGTTTCCACTTACCGTCGCGGACGGCGCGGTTCCCTTCGTGTTCCCAGAACAGCGGGTTCGCACGATTCAACTTGCCGCCCGTGAACACCGGTCGCAAGCTGACGCCCTCGAGCGGATAGATTTCTTCGCCGCGGTACGTCTCGGGATAATCGACGCCGGCCAGATCGACACAAGTCGCCATGATGTCGATCAAGTGGCCCGGTTGCGTCTCCAGCTCGCCTTTCCGTGGAATGCCCTTGGGCCAATACGCGATCAGCGGCGTGCTGATACCGCCTTCGTGAACGAAGTGCTTGTATTCGCGGAAGGGCGTATTCGACACGTTCGCCCAATCGATTCCGTACGCGATGTACGTGTCTTCCGGCCCCGGCATGATGTTCGGTCCGGTCAACGTGGGCACCCCGGCACGATTCTGTTTCGGAATCACGTCGGTCCGAATCGCATCGGCGGGAATGGGCGGCAACGTCGGCTTTACCGGACGCTTCCAATCGCCTTTGCGACCGACGCCCTCTTGGCATCCGCCGTTGTCTTGCAGGAAGAAGACCAGCGTGTTGTCGGCCACTCCCTTCTCTTGCAACGCCGCCACGATCTTGCCGATGTTCTGGTCCAAGCGGTCGATCATCGCCGCGTACACTTCCATGCAACGGGCTTCCCACTCTTTGTGTGTCACGTTGTTCCAGTCGCCGTGCTGCGGGCTCAAATCCCAGTCGGGCGAGATCAGCCCCATCTTCTTCAGCCGCTCGAACCGGGCGAGCCGAATCGGCTCGTAACCTTGGTCGTACATACCGTGGTACTTGGCGATGTCTTCCTCGAGGGCGTGCATCGGCCAATGCGCGGCCGTAAACGCAACATACATGAAGAAAGGTTTGCCTTCGGGATTCTCGCGAATGAACCGCACCGCGTGATCGCCGATCGCGTCGGTATAGTAGAATTTTTTCGGCTTGTATTCGGGGTCGGCGAACGGCGAAATCATCGTGTTGTCGCGGGTCAACGTCCCGGGATCGTAGTAACTACCGGCCCCGGTGATCGTGCCGTAGAAGCGATCGAAACCGCGTTGCAACGGCCAGTTGTCTTTCGGCCCGTCGGGATTCGTGTATTTCGTGACGTGCCACTTGCCGACGGCGTACGTCGCATAACCGGCCAAGTGCATCACCTCGCCGAAGGTCATGCAGTGACGATTCAGATCGCCTCGATAGCCGTCGTAGCCGCGATCGCTCATCATCCAGCCGATGCCGGCTTGGTGCGGATAAAGCCCCGTCAGCAAGCTGGCGCGCGTCGGGCAGCAGCGCCCCGTGTTGTAGAACTGCGTGAAGCGAAGGCCGTTCCGGGCGAGGTCGTCGAGGTTTGGAGTGTGGATCTCTCCACCGTAACAACCGATGTCCGAAAACCCCATGTCGTCCGCCACGATCAGGACGATGTTGGGA
>CAYVVR010000460.1:0-3780 GCA_964454655.1 uncultured Planctomycetaceae bacterium
GGTACGGCTGGGAAAGAACGCCCTTCCGGCGAAAGATGCCGTCCGCAAGGCCCTGTATGCCGAGAATTTTCACGCCCAATACTGGGCCTGCCGCGTGCTGGCGAAAATCGGCCCCGACGCTTCCGATGCGATTCCCGACCTACTGGACCGGCTTGAGAATGGAGCCGTTTCCGTGCGGCGCAACGCGGCAATCGCCTTGGGACGCGTAGGCACGCACGAAAGCGAAAAGGTCGTACCGGCGCTGATTGCCGCGCTCGACGACTCGATGCAGCCGGTTCGTGAACAGGCGTGTTGGTCGTTGGGCTACCTCGGAAAAGCAGCGAGCGACGCCGTTCCTCGCCTCGAAAAGGCGATCGAAAACGGCGACATCTATCCGCACTCGGCCCCGGTGTGGGCGTTGTGGAAAATTACCGGCAAACCGACTCGGGTCGAAGTCGTCTTGCACGAATTCAAGGAAGGAACCTATCGCCCCGCCGCGGCGTTGGTCCTGATCGACTTCGGTCTCAAGGTCGAACCGATCGAATCGCAACTCGAAGAATGGGCCCATTCGAACGTGCCCCCCGAAGAAAGCGAAGGCCTGCAACCCGACGCGGCGAAGCTGTTGGAACTCATGCGGCAAGGCACGCCCAGCGGCCTGCCCGAGGCCGTCGAAGCCCTTTGATCGGCCTCAACACCGCGCGCACGCAATCGCCGCCGAACCGAGGGTTCGACGGCGATGTTTTCGTCACCGATCGACGCGTTCGACCGCCCCTGCTCAGCACTCGAAGCCGGTGGGCCGGTTGTACAATTTCTCCCGAGTCGACCACAATCCGGCCGAGGGCGTGGGGATGAAGTAGATCTCTTCCCCGTCGGGCATCGTGTTGAAGCCTTCCCGCAATTGGTCGGGCGGATATCGCTTCAGCGTTTCTTCCAGGTCGGCATATTGGAAGTTGACGCCTTCGATCTCTTCGCGGCTCAAGTGTCCCGGGGCGTAGGTGATCGTGAATCGCCCTTCCGACGAACCGTGGATCAAGTGCGCCGTTGCGTGCGCCAGGTCCTGCATGTCGGCGTTTTGCCGATACAATTCCATCACTCGCGGCGTGCCGACGTAACCGTATTTGCGGATCAACTTGTCGACCGCCTCTTGTTCGCCGAAACGCTTCAATCCCGGTGCGATGATGAGCAACTCGCCGCCGTCGGCCATGACCATGCGGGTGCGGTAGATGGCCTTGTTCGCCACCCACGTGCTGAAAAATTCGTCGCCTTGCATCACGCAAACGACCTTCTTCAGCGGCTCGTCGAACACCTTGATGTTTTGCTCGCGTGACTGTTTCGCCGCTTCGAGGTAGGTATCCAGGTCGTCGCCGACGTAAACGCCCGTGTGGACGAGATTGTCCTCTTCGTCGCGGGCCATGACGACCTGCACATACAGATCGGGCAAATCGCCGAGATACTCTTCTTCGGCCTTGTTGAAGCAGGCGCGAACGGGCGTCGTCAGGGTGCCCAGGTTGTTCTCGATCCCGCAGCAAGCGGCCGCCATGTGCGCGGCACAGATCATGTCTTTGCCCGCCAGGCCGATGAAGTAATTCTTGTTGTGGTTGGCGAACCCCAACACTTCGTGCGGCACGACGTGGCCGATGTTGATGATCAGGTCCCACTTTTCCTGCATCAACATCGTGTTCAAGACGACGGGAATGGGCCAATCGGCGGCGCCGTTGGTCTTCTCTTCGACGAAGTCGGCCGAAATTTCACCGACCTTCACGACCGTGTCGATCCAATGATGGGCGTGAATCCGATCGTTCGGAATCGAACCGAACATCTGGCGGTTTTGCTCAGGGGTGTGCGGCTCGTGTTGGCCCAAGGTCGGAATGACGTGGACGTCGGCCTCTTCCGAGAAAATGTTATAGAGGATTTCGGTCAGACGGCCGGCCCCCGAGTGCATCCGCGTGATATCCGGCGGCAACAACAAGACCCGCTTGGGCTTGGCACAAATTCGCCGTCGAGCCTCTTCGGCTGTCTGACGCATCAACGCTTCCAATTCGTTCCAATCGATTCGATCGGCTTTCTTCGAAAACCAGGGCATAATCACCTCGCAGTCGTTCAGCTTCGCCGGATTCCCTCCAGCACGCACGGCATCGTCGGCGACGCCGCCACAACACCCGATAGCGTCGGCTTCCGGCACGCCGCCCCCGCTCGGTTGCCGAAAGCACGGTGGAAACAGGTCAAAGATACCGCAAGCCCCCCCGTTTGCCCAGTAGGCAGCCGGTGAAACGTGGATCTCAGAAGTCTACTGCCTCGCCGCCATTACGCGTGAGCAGCGCCTTGATGAGTTCTCGATTTATCGAGAACGACAGGAAATGCACAGAACCGTCGCACATCAGCACATTCACGCCGCCGGGATGATTCCCGTTTGCTTGCGGTTGGCCGAATAGGCTCAAAAAATCTTCGACGGTAATGTCTTCCGGCTTCGCCCACGGAATCTGTGATTGAGGCCACTCGACGACCAGAATCGTGTTCGACGTACCGTCGCGAATATCGGCAATGGTGATCTCTTTTCCCTTTTCGCCTACCGTACCGGGACCGACGACCATCACGTACGATGTCCCGTTCGGCGGGAGCGCGGCATCCGACGGACAACGGTATACATCAAGCTTTGCGTTCACGACGTCTACACGGGCCGGATCGTCCCAAGGGACGTCCCAACCGACATTCTCGTATTGCTCGTACAAAAAGCGTTCTTCCACAAACGGCAAGATCGCCGTCCGCCAACTACGCGACGTCGGGCTGTCGTAAGCACTCACCGGAAAGCAACCATAGGTGTCATGGTAATTGTGGAAGGCCAAACCGATTTGCTTCAGATTGTTGGTACATTGTGCGCGCCGGGCAGCTTCCCTCGCAGCTTGGACGGCGGGCAACAAAAGGGCCGCCAGGATTCCCCCGCATACGACAAGCGCCCCCAAGACACAGACCAGCACGATCACCCACACCGCCGCCCCCGACGATTTCGCCGGTGCCGCAGTACCGCCCCCGGTCGGAAAAGGCACGGTAATCACCTGACCGCACTTGGCACAAGGCCCCGATTGCCCGGCGTACGATTCATCCACGAGCGACTCATGACCACAATGAGGACAGCGAAATGGAAACGGCATGACGATTCCCTCCTAATCCCCTGAATTACCCCAATGCGGTGAAACGGCAACGAGCCGGCATTCTCTACAACTCGCGTAACGAAAATGGTTCGCCGCCGGCGCAGGTCAGCGCCTTCCTCACTTTGTCGGGCGGCGTGCTCAACGGAAAAAATTTCACCGAGCCGTCGACCAACAGGACGTCGATCCCCTGATCCGACTCGGTGCGACCGAACAAGCTAAGAAACTCGTCGACGGTGATGTCTTCGGGCTTTGCCCAAGGGATGCGGGAATAGGGCCACTCGACCACCAAGATGGTATTCGATGAACCGTCCCGAATGTTGCCGAAGGTGATCTCTTTTCCCACCTCTCCCATCGTTCCCGGTCCGACGACGCGCACGTAAGACGTACCGTTGGCGGGCAGTTCGGTCGCGGCCGGACACCGAAAAACGTCGATCTTGCTCGCAACCGTCTGCGCGTGTTTCGGATCGTCCCAGGGAATCGTCCATCCTTCGCGCTCGTAGCGTCGGGCAATGTCTGCCTCATCGAGATAGGGCAAAATGGCGGTTCGCCAACTGGGTTTACTCGGGTCTTCGTACCGACTCGGAGGAAAATAATGGTGCCGGTCGTAGAATGCATGAAGGGCCAATCCGATGCGTTTGAGATTATTGAAACA
>CAYVVR010000461.1:0-88 GCA_964454655.1 uncultured Planctomycetaceae bacterium
CGCCGTCGATACGAGCAAGTCCAGCAACGCGTAAGTCCCGAGCGCTGGCGTGAGATCAACGAAGTCGTCGTGACCGCCGGTCCCGTTC
>CAYVVR010000461.1:98-3766 GCA_964454655.1 uncultured Planctomycetaceae bacterium
GATGGAAATGGAGTGGGTCGACGGCTACGACCTGCGCGAATTACTGACGCGCCGTCGATACGAGCAAGTCCAGCAACGCGTAAGTCCCGAGCGCTGGCGCGAAATCAACGAAGTCGTCGTGACCGCCGGTCCTGTTCAGCCGCGATTGAAGCCGGGTGTCGCAATGGCGGTTATCCGTGATTGTTTGGCGGCTTTGGCCGCCCTACATCGCGGCGGGATCGTGCACGGCGACCTGAAGCCTTCGAACATCATGCTGAAACGCACCGGAAGCGGCAAGATCGTCGATTTCGGCTCGGCGTATGTTCTGGACGATCCACCGCCGCAGCGGACGTGTACGCCCACGTACGCGGCTCCCGAGGTGCTCGAAAACGGCGAGTGTACGCCTCGTTCGGACCTGGCGAGCTTGGGCTACGTACTCATTGAGATGCTTGCGGGCGTGTCGCCGTTCTACGGGCTGACCACCCGCAAAGAATTGCTCGAACAGAAGCGTTTCTTGGCGCAACGGCTCGACAAGGTTTTGCCGAAAGACGTCGTGTCGAGCGAGCTGTTGATGAATTTCTGTCGTCGTTTGATCGCGCCCGATCCCGATCGACGCTTCCCAGATGCGGAGCAGGCCGACTTGCAGCCGGAGGGAGCGGCCGCCTTTCACCGGCAACTGGTCAAAGGCGATTTGGCTTCGGAATACGACAACGACATCCGTCTATGGTTGCAGGAGTTGGGCCACTGACGTCGTTGTGAGGGCGATCAGGTTTCCGGAATCTCGAGGCGACATCCCTCGACGGCGCTGCGATCGGCGATATCGACGACCTTGACGGCCCGGCAAAGGTCTTCGATGTCGGTCATCCGACGAATCAAGCTGGTGACCATGCGATAGAAGATCATCAGCATCGACTCGGTGAGCGGCACTTCTTGGTCGAGCGCTTCGACATGTTGGCCGGCCTGATCGAACCAGACTAGGTTGGCGGGGGGATCAAGATAGGCCACCCCTCGTTCGCACACGACTTTCATGGCCGGGGGAGGCCGATACGAAAGGGCCTCACGCCATGGCTCCCAACTGCTGTGGGCACAATCGACCATGGCCATCGGGCCCGATTGAGAGGTTGAATCGTCGGCAAAATCGAGCGTCAGCGTCAAAAGGTGAGAATCGTGGCCGACCGGCGCTCGGCAGCGCGCCGCGGTAACCCGGCGAGGGCCTCGGCCCATGACGAACGTGCACCAATCGACCAATTCGGCGGCGTGCCGTCGAAGGTTCAACCCGCCGTTGTGCCGGCTTCCCGGTTGCGGCTCGCGGGGAGGAATGCGATCGTGGCAAAAGAGCAAACGCGGTACTCCCAGTCGAGTCGCGATCAACTCTTTCAGCCGGATGGTGGCCGGATAATGCCGGCGGGGAAGTTCCGCCATGAAGGCCACGCCCGCCGCGGCGACGCGATCCCGCACGGAACGTAACTCGTCGGGAGTGAGGAGCACGTCTTTTCCCAGGAAAACGGCCTTTCCTTCATCGCAGGCGGCTAGGATCGGCAGGGGCCCGGCCCATGCGGTGTCGAGAACGACGACCGCATCGACGTTCGGGTCGCGGCACATCGCCCGGAAACCGGCGTAGGGACGCACGACGCCGCTGGAAACGAGTTCGGCCACGCGGCAGGTTACGGGTTCGCATACCGCCCGAATCTCCAGACGGTCGGCCAGCGTCCGTAACGCGGCAAGGTAGCGTTGGTGCGCACCGTTGCCGAAGCCGATGATCCCGATGCGTAGTTTGACGCCCATGCCGCGCGGTGCAATCTCCTGAAAAGTGTATTGAGCCTTTTGATCTTTGAGAAAGTCTAGTTTGTTCGCCCCTGAAGGGCACTTGTGCCAAGTTCGCCGTATTTCAGCAAGAGTGATCGGGGCGAACCGTTGCGGTTGATTCGACCGAGCAACCCAAGCGGTTCCGCTTGAGCCCATCGTCTGAAGCTAGCTCAGATCTGAATTGATTGCAAAAAGTCGTCATCGCCTGCCACTTGCGAGTGGGCGGATTGCAATGGTTGAGGGGAATGCGTTGATTTTTCAGGCTCATCTATTGCGTTTCGGGCGATCGTGGGTATCCTCCAAAAGATACGCGTTTCACCATGGAGGGCCGAGCCTCGCTTGGTCGCAAGTGTAGGTTCGGCGAAGCGGCAACAGGTCACGAAAACATACCCCCGTCGATCGAGCGTCTTTTTCGGCGTGGTTTGATCGGCGATAACCTGTGGTCCCACCCGGCCCTCTCGGCCAAGGATTTTCGCAAGACGTGTCGAACCCGCTCGGTCGCGGTGTAAGGGAGCGGAGCGTTCGACGTCGTTTCATTGGACGGTAATGGTTGGGCGTCCGTCCGGTTTCCGTTGTAACGGTACGGGGACCATGACGTCCATCCGCGGCTACGGTGGCGGCAAGGCGAAGCGATTCTCGCCTCGCGGTGCGGTCGCGAACGGTCCCTTCATTCCGTGGCGAAAGGAGTAGTGAGCATGTCCCCTGTGTTGATTGCGGCGATGCACCTTGTCTTGGCGGTCAATGCCGATACCTCTTATGCGAATGCGTATCGGTCGAGCCTGGAAACCGGACGGCCCTTGGTCGTTTTGGTGGGCGCGGAATGGTGTCCCGCGTGTCGCACGATGAAAACGCAAGTACTGCCCGTCCTTGAAAAACGCGGAGAACTCAAACGCGTCGCATTTGCGCAGGTCGATTACGATGCCGAAGGTGACCTCGCCCGTGAGTTGACCAAAGGCGGCGCCATTCCCCAGCTTTTGATGTTCGAACACAACGGCCGAGATTGGAAAGTTCGTCGCCTGATCGGAATGCAGCCGGTCGAAAAGGTGACTCGTTTCCTTCGTGAGGGGCTGAACGCCGACAACGATCGGACCGCAGGCGACGATACTGATCACACGTCGTCGATTGCCTCGCGAGCCCGATCGTTACCGAAATGAGCCGCGGTGTGCGCCGCAGGCGCGGTTACAGTCGCAACAACGACAGGGCGACGTGCAACAGCCGGTGTTCGAGCAGATAGGCCTCTTCGTTTTCGTGCTCGAACGTGCACACCAAGTACTGTAATCCCTTGGTGTACGCGATTTGGTAGTTGCGCCCGATGATGACCGACGGTACCGTTACGGCGTCGAAGCCCCAGGTCGTACCGGCGAGGCGTTTCTTGATGCCGCCGGCGATCAGGTTCGTCACTTCACCGACACCGTCGACCACTTGGTTGTCGATCTTGTCGAATTGTTCCTGAAGGAAGCCCGTGGCCAGCTTCAGGGCGACTTGTTCGGCCATGTTGACGGTGATGAATCCCGACACCTTGCCGTGGACGCCGATCACGCCGGTGACGGAGCCCGGTTCGTGAATCGGTGCCGCTGATAATCCCACGAACTTCGTCTTCGCATCGCACATGGTGAGCGATTCGGTGACGGCGGCGGTCATGGAATGGAGCAATTTCGGGTCGGCAGGAATTTCCAACGTTCCGTTTTCATACGTGAGCGTCGCCATGATTCGCACGATTCCGTTATTGGGGACTTCATGTCGTCGGCCGCATCGGGGGCGAAAACGACCTGCGGCCGTTCTGTGCCGTCGGCAATAGAATGCGATGTCGCCTCCCGAAAAGCATGGGATACGCGTGGTGACGTGCCGACGATAAGGGAGAAAAAAACGGCTTTTCTATTGCC
>CAYVVR010000462.1:0-3744 GCA_964454655.1 uncultured Planctomycetaceae bacterium
CGTTTTTGGGTTTCCTTCGCCCTACGGTGTGCTACAAATGGGTAGAGGACTTTCGGCACCGCGCGCATTGCAACGCGTGCACAGATTGCCCGGAATATGTCGCATGTAGCATCACGGGCGGCGGGCGGCTGCCCGGCAACAACCAAGAAACGCACGATTCGGCGGTACCCCATCCCGAAGGAGAAACGGCCGTGACGAGATTCCTGCAAGCGCTCAACGCCTTCCTCGGCCTGGTGTTGACGGTCGTCGTCTTGGGCGCCGTGGCCGCGGGCGGATGGTGGGTCTATTCGAACTACTACGCCGAAAAGCAGGCATCCGACGATCTTCGCAAGGAACTCAACGAGCGCAAACAAGAGCTGGCCGATCTTCGCCGCGAATTGAGCAGCAAGCTGGTCGCCATCGAAGAATTGAACCGCACGGTCGCCGATCTCGAACAAGACCTTCGCGAAAAAGAAAAAGAAATCAAGCGACTGGCGACCGCCGTCAAGTTGTTGAAGGTCGATCGGCGGGTGGCGTTCGTCGATGTTCTCGACCAAGATCGCGACGACCAAGGCAACATCGTTCGCACCGAATTCCGCTTCGTCGAAGTCGACGACACAGGCAAACCGTTGGCCGAATCGCGCACCTTCACGATCGAAGGCGACAAGGTCTTTCTGGACGCGCTGGTAATCAAGTTCGACGATCATTTCGTCGAAGAAGGCGATCCGTTGCGGGCGACCAGTTTGTGTCTGTTCCAGCGCGTATACGGCGAAAAACAAGCACCGGCCGAAGGTTTTCGGCTCGATCCCGAAGGCGATCGGCCCGCAGCCTATGCGACGGGCAATCCGATGTCGCCGTTCGAACGCGAGTTGTGGTCGAAGTTCTGGGAATATGCGGCCGATGTCGAGAAGTCGCGTGATGCGGGCATCCGCGCCGCCCACGGGCAGGTCGTGTACTTGAAGGTCCGCGAGGGCGTACGTTACAAGGTGACGCTGCGGGCCTCCGACGGCTTGACGATGGTGCCCGAAGGCGCCGTTCCCGAAGTCGAAGCCGGCACTCTCTGACGCAAATCGCTCCGCACCGCAAGGCGGCCGCTTGGAATCACGTGGCACGGTTCGCCGTTTTCGACAGCGCGTTCCCTCGTTTCCCAATTGCCCATTTCTGCCGGGCGGCGGTAAGATGAGGCTATGTCGCGGGCTCGGTGTGTGCGTCCGACAGGATTTGGCTGCACTTATTCAGCCCCGACGTCTCAGCGGAGATGATCGCATGACGGCCGCCCAACGAAAAACGTCTTCGAAACCGAAACGTCGCCACGCCCGACGCCGCACCGGGCAAAAAGCGGAAGCCCCCGACGCGTCGCAGAATCCGTCGGCGAAAGGGCCGCCGCGATTCGGACGCTGGTTCTACGGCACGATCGGCCTGTTGCTGGTCGCCGCGGCGGCGGGCGGTGTGTGGTGGTATGCAAGCGACGATTCCTCGGCCGGGCAATACGTTTCCGATTTGACGCTCGATCAGATCCCCTTCGACGGTCGGCGGGCGTTCGGCTACCTTGAAGCCCTTTGTGCCATCGGCCCGCGACCCAGCGGTTCGCCGGGCATGGCGAAGCAGCAGGAATACCTGATCAAACACTTCGAGGCATTGGGGGCGAAGGTCGAACGGCAAGAGTTCTACGTCCCGCATCCCCGCGAGCGACGCCGCGTGAAGATGACGAATCTCATCGTCCGCTGGCATCCCGAAAGCAAAGAACGCCTGTTGTTCGCCGCACACTACGATACGCTGCCGTTTCCGATGCTCGATCCGAAGAATCCGCGGGGAACCTTCGTCGGCGCGAATGACAACGCCGGCGGTGTCGCCATCTTGATGGAGCTGGGAAACCGCATTCCCGACATGCAGCTCGATTACGGCGTCGATTTCGTCTTCTTCGACGGCGAAGAGTACATCTTCAGCCCGTACGACAAGTACTTTTGGGGGTCGGAATACTTTGCGCGGCAATACCGAGACGGCCGGCGCGATTACCGCTATCGTGCCGCGGTGTTGCTCGACATGGTTTCCGACAAAGATCTGCAACTGTACTACGAGCGGAACAGCGTGTGGTGGCGCGACTCGCGCTGGATCTCGGAAGACATCTGGTCAACTGCCGCACGATTGCAGGTGCGCGAGTTCATCCCCCGCAAGAAACACGAGGTGCGCGACGATCACTTGGCGCTGCACAACATCGCGGGAATTCCGGCCTGCGACCTGATCGACTTCGACTATCCGCCATGGCATACACAGGCCGACGTGCCGGCGAATTGCTCGGCGTTGAGCATGGCGAAAGTCGGCTGGGTGCTCCAAGAATGGATGAAGGCGCTGCGCTTCCCGCCGCTAGCTCGCTGATCGATCACCGCCCGCGGATCAGCAAGATTGCCGCTTGTCAAGAGTTTGCCGACAGAACGTGTGCGCGACGAGTTGCTTTTCGGTAGCGTTTCTCTTGCGACGCTTTGCGCGTTCCCGTTACGATGGATTTGTTGGGTGTGTCCTCATTCGTATTTCTGATCTGCGTGACGTCGGCAGCGGCGTCACCGGGAGAGCGGGCCGATGATTCGTTACTCGTGCGACCTGTGCAGGCGGGAAATCGATCCCGACCTCGAATGCCGATACGTCGTCAAGATCGAGGTTTCCGCCGCGTTCGATCCGACGGTCGACGATGAGGACGATGATCGCGACCACTTAGAAGAAATCCAGGAACTGCTCTGCCGCTTGGAAGCCGACGAGCGCGACGGCATCTTCGAACCGGCCGTCCAGCAATTCCGCTTCGATCTTTGCCCCGAATGCCGCAAGCGCTTTCTTCGCAATCCGCTCGGGCGCGATTCGAGCAAGATCATGGACTTCAGCCAAAACTGAGACGCATCCTCAGGCAGCCGAAACGACGGACTCTCGTCGTCTGCAAAACTCGAGGCGATTTTTCGGCAACCGCTGCGGCGCCGATTGTCGTATGCCGTGAGGAAGAAACCCTATGCGTATCCGCATGTCACGCCGCAAGATCCCCATCGACTCGCCGAAGGGGATAACGCTGCTGGTCGTGATTCTCGTTGCCGTCGTCCTCTGGATGCGTTGGTCACGCTACGCTCGATGGGAACCCGGCAACGACCTCGGGTTCGCCGTCGTCGAACGAGTGGTCGACGGCGACACGCTCTTGTTGACCGACGGTACCCGCGTGCGACTGATCGGCATCGACACGCCCGAAACGGTCGCGCCCGGCCGCCCCGTCGAACCCTTCGGTCCCGAAGCGACCCGTTTCGTCAAAGAGCGGTTGGCCGCCTCGCAGATGCTCGTTCGGTTGGAATACGACGGCAAACGCACCGACAAGTTCGGCCGCACGTTGGCCCACGTGTGGATCGCCGATGACGACGGCAACGAACAATTACTGTCGGAATTGATCGTAAGGGCGGGACTGGCGACCGTCGAAGATCAGTATTCGTTCTCTGAAACCGTCAAGAGACGTCTTCGCGAAGCCGAAGCAGAAGCCCGCGCCGCCAAACGCGGTATTTGGTCGCTGCCCGATCAATCGCGGGCGAATCTTCCGGTCCCCAACATGTCACGTGGTGTCACTTTGGTTGCACTTCCCTCGGCGTTTGACGAGGGGCACACCGTGTGCAAACGAAAAAACGCCGCGTGGAAAGCGGCGTTTGCAGGGCAGAACGGCCCCGAAGTTGGGGCTTTGGGATCGGGTCACGGATTGAATGCCGGAGCGGGCGGGCCATCCGCCGGATAACCACCACCCCC
>CAYVVR010000463.1:0-3737 GCA_964454655.1 uncultured Planctomycetaceae bacterium
TCACCCAGCTTCCGAAGCATGTCGGCTCGCGCAGCGGCATCGGTCTCGGCCGATACGGCATCGGCGGCGTCGGCCAACTGCCTTTGGCGACGCACGAGTTCCGTCAACAAATTGCGTAGCCGCTGCCGCTTCGACTCGACACTCTCCGGCTCTTCCTCTTGTTCGAACAGTTCCAAGATGCGGTCCAGTGCCTCCAACGTTTCCTTCTGTAAGCGATAGGCAGTCGTGACTTGAGAACGTTCGATCCCCAACGCCGCATCGCGCATTTTCGTCGTCAACGAGGCTTCGGCAACCGTCGCCGCAACCTGTTCCAATATCCTGCGGGCAGGATCGGCGGCACGTTGCCATTCCTGTTGTACGTCACGAAACACTTGATCGGCGTACAACGCGGTTTCGCGCTGAGCGCGGGCGGTTTCTGCGAGCGTTCCTTCGAGCTCTTCCGCGGCGATGTTACCGCTCAAAAGCGTTCGTCCCAACTGCTTCGTCCGGTCGTGCAAAAGCTGCTGATCGACTCGCAACTTCTCGATTTGCCGGCGAAACACGTCCAACGTTCGGCGTCTTCCCAAGCGTTCCAAAAGCCGGCGGAGCGTTTCGACGACGGCTTGCTGGTGTAACTTGACGGTTTGCTGTTGCTCTCGAATCGAAACGGCAAGCGAACTTTTCGCCGCAGCGCTTTCCAGATCTTTGACCAATGCCGTAAAGACTTCGTCCAAGGTGATCAGGTGTAGAGCCGAAAGCTCATCCAAAACCGAAACCACCTCGGCGAGGACGGCATCCTCGGGAGTGCCGGCGAGTCCGTTGGCGGCCAATCGACGGCGAAGGCTTTCCGCCTGTTCGCGGATGCTCCCCGGGCGGCGGGCGGCGCCGGCCGACACCCGTCGCTGCAACAACTGGACGCTACGAAGTGCATCCAAAATTCTCTCATCGCTCGTCGGGTCGTCCGGCAGCGAAGTGAACCACACTTCGGCCCCACGCGAGGCTTCCTCTTCCGCCTCCAGCAAACGAGCCAACGCGTCGGTCAACGCATTCCGTTCGCCCGCGACGTATTCGAGGTACTCTTCCCGCGTCACACATCGTACGGCGATCGTTTGCGAGGTCGATTGCTGCCCCTTGTAGTCTTCGGCCAGTAATTGCCACTCGACGATATCTCCCGGCAACGGCGAGACCGAAGCCGCCTTCCACACGAACGGAATCGTCAGTTCCTCGCCCCAGCGGTCGGGCTCCAACATTGTGACCTGTAATTCAGGAACCGGCTCGGGACCTTCATGCAACACCTGTGTTGCGTTGCGTGATGCATCGTCGCGAACGCCGGCGATCATCCGAACATACCGCAAAGCCAAGTCGTCCTTCGCCCGCACGGCAAGATCGAAGACGGCGGCAACCGTCATCAATCGCGGCACGTTCTCCTCGTCGAACCACACGTTCGGCGGCCCGTCCTGAATGACCACAACGGGCCAATTCGGCCGTTCCGGTACCGGCACACCGTCGGAATCCTCCATTACCAGAGAATAGTTTCCCGACTTCTGAAGGCCCTCCGGCAAGACATCCTCGGAACGAAAACGCCACATCGTGCGATCAGTACCGGCCTTTCCCGGAATCACCGTGCCGTCGTCGAACAAGAGAATCGCGTTCCCTAGCGGCTTGTCGGTCACCAGCTCGACGTAAATCGAACTACCGGCCAAGACCGTCAACGGCCCGTCGGACGTTTCCGTCGCAAACCCGCTGTACGCCGGAGGCTTCGCCGTCACCGCGAAGCGTTGCAGCTTGGGAGGCTCGACAACCTCGACTCGATACCACGGCTGGATATCATCGTCGCCTCCCGAAACGCGAAAGCGAAACGACCAGGCTACATTCTCCCTTTCGTCGACCATGCGATCGCCCACGCGACGCATCCATCGTTGCTCACGCAGCACACGGCCCGATTCGCTTTCCCACTCGTACTCGATGGCAACCAGGCGAGGCAGGCGTCCGTGCTTTTCGGTCACGGCGATGCGTGCCGTACCGCCCAGTGCGACTCGCCGAGGACGTTCTACGACGACGAGTTCCGTTTGACGCGGCCACGGGCGATTCGTCCAGGGCATTACCAACCGCTCGATACCCGCCCGAACGGTCCCGGGAAACGCCACGGCCAAGATCACGCTCGCCGTCACGATCGCCAGCACAAGCGCCGCGCTACGACGGACGGGCCTTTGTTGCAAGATGCTCGCATCATCGAAATCGGCCAAGCGGCGTTCCATGGCCAATATCGTCGCCTTCCGTAACGCGGGCGAACCGAGGGCGGCATCGTTTTCCGAAACGGATGCGAATTCGACCGCCGCCGTCAAACCGTCTTCCCACTCGGGAAACCGAAGATCCAGTTGCCTGGCGAGTCGTTGCGGGGTAAACGGCGTCCGCAGAATCGGCCAAAGATACCGCAACACCGCCCAAACCAATGCGGCCGCCAGAGACGCGCTCGCCAAAATCCGCAATCCCGGATCGCGAAATCGGAACCCGTAATCCAACGCCGCCAGCACGACTGCCGCAGCCCAGGTAACGGCCAACACCCTCGCCGTTGCGCAGAAAAGGAGCCGGTTCCGTACGCGACGGGCAAACCGATCCAGTTTTGCCGAAAGAGATAACATGATCAGCTTCCCGCAATCCTCACGAACCGGTTCCCAACCCCATTACCGTCGGCCGAATCGCCGTCGCGCGGTTTCCTGACGCGTCGTGCCTTGGACACCTAACCATTGTACGCAATCCTACGGCAACCCGGCCCATTTTCTCAGCATCCATTCCGTCGCCAACAGGCCGATCACAAGCAGCAAGATCGGCCACCGATTCCACAGACCGATCGGCGGCAAGGCTTCGACCGGTACCTGCGTTCCCTCGGGCAATTTTGCGAAGAGCGACTCCAGCGACCGGACGTTGCCCAATTCTCCGCCGGAACGCTCGGCAGCACGCTGCATCACCTCGACTTTCGCCCGGACTGCGGCCGATTCTGCGTCGGGCGGTTCGACGCGGAAATCGATTCCCGGCGGCATCTTAGCCGACACCGGCGCACTCAGCCACGCGTGATAACTTCCGATGGGCAAATCGTCCAAAACGACCTGAAATCGGTCTTCGCTCAACGAAACTCGCTGGGCCGTCACATGCCGTCGCGTTCCGTCCTCGTGTTCCAGCGTGACGACGACGTCTTTCGAACCGGTCGGCATTCCGCCGGGAAATTCGGCCCGAATCGACACCGACTCACCCACTCGGTACCGCTCGCGATCCACCGTCAACAACGCGTCCGAGGTGTCCCCCAAGCGGCTGCGACACAGATATCGAATCATTTGCCCCCAATATCTTGCGAAATACTTGTCGCCGACACGACGTCGCCATCGCCATGTTTCGTCGGTCGCGTGGAACAGTACCTTGCCGCGCCCGACATATTGCATGACGATCATCGGCAACGGGTTTCCACCGGCATCGATCGCCGTCGAGTGAACGGCCAACACGCGAGCACCGGGTTTCAGGCGGGAAGCTGCCACGTACCAATACAGCTCGGGCAGGATCTTCCAAACCGACATGGTTTCTCTCGGATCGTCGCCGATTTGGAACGCCCCGCACCGCTCGCCCAACGGCGTCGGCACGATGCGGAATCCCACGTCGCCTGCGCCGTCGCGCGTCGGATCGGAAACGCTTTCCACCTCGATCGGCAAGAGCATTTCCAACGGCGTACCCCGATACGCACCGGGCATGAAGCGAGGACCGGCGAG
>CAYVVR010000464.1:0-3725 GCA_964454655.1 uncultured Planctomycetaceae bacterium
CCACCTCTTGCACGACGTCGGGGCAGGAAGCATCATGGTTAGAGCTTTCTGCCCCTCGTTTTTCCTACCTGCAACTTTGGAACCCCGCCATGTTCTCGCTTTCCCGTTCTACCATGCCGTTTCTACGATCAGCCGCCCGGTGCTTGGTACCGGCATTCGTCTTCACCGCCGTTGCCTTGGGCGCGATAACCGTGGTTTACGCCGACGATTCCCCCGCTTTTGAGCGCGTGCGGGCAATCGCCGAACTGTTGCCTGCATCGCCACGCGGTGTAGGCGCCCCGGCAACCGATCGCGAAGCGTGGGCAAGAGCAACCACCAATCCGGCATTTCAGTCGATCGTCCGCCGTGCCGAGGACCTTCTCGACGAACCGATGCCGCCGTTGACCGACGATGCGTTTCTCGACTTCTCGAAGACGGGCAACCGCACGCGCGGCCAACGGGTCATCTCGCGTCGCACGTCGCGAGTGCACACATTGGCCTTGGCTGAATGCGTGGAACACAAAGGGCGATTCATTCCCGCCTTGGAAGAAGCGATCGCCGACATCTGTCGTGACAAGACATGGGTTCTTCCGGCACACGACCGCAGCCTGGCCAATTTCCGGCAAGAGACCATTGAAATCGACTTGAACTCGTCGGCAGTCGGTTGGATGTTGGCGACAATCGACTATTGGCTTGCCGACGAGCTCAGTCCGAAAACGCGCGCGATCATCCGAGAAAATCTCGAACGGCGAATCTTTCAACCGTTCGAACAGTCGCTCAAGACGGGCTCGCCGCGGCTTTGGTGGCTTACGACCACGAACAACTGGAATGCCGTCTGCCTGGCGGGTGTGACGGGCGCCGCGTTGGAAAACATCGAATCTCGCGAGCGTCGCGCCTACTTCGTCGCGGCCGCAGAAAAGTTCATCCGGAACTTTTTGTCGGGGTTCACCCCCGACGGCTATTGCAGTGAAGGGATCGGCTACTGGAACTACGGCTTCGGCCGGTTCGTCATGCTATCCGAGACCGTCTACCAGGCCACCGGCGGCCGCCTCGACTGGCTGGGCGATGAAGCCGTTCGTCCGATGGCTACCTTCGGCTATCGCATGGAAATGACTCCGGGGATCTATCCGGCGTTCGCCGACTGCGCTTTCGGTTCCAAACCGAACCCGATCCTGTCGGCTTTCCTCAGCCGCCGACTTGGGCTCGGAATGGACGATCTCGAACGTCGTTATCTCGGTCCGGCGTCCGGCCCCTCCGACGGTCTGTATGCGATCGGAATCTACGTATTCCCCAATTCGGCTCTGAAGACGCCCCCAAGTGCCGAACACGCTTCCCACGCCTTGCGCGACTGGTTTTCCGACGCCGGAATTTTGATTGCTCGCGGATCGGGCCAATCGTCGAACATGGCGGTTGCACTCAAGGGCGGCCACAACGCCGAACACCACAATCACAACGACGTGGGGACGTACGTCGTCGCACTGGGAAGTAACGTTCCCTTGGTCGATCCCGGGGGCGAGATCTACACCGCCCGCACATTCAGCAGTCGCCGTTACGAAAGCAACCTGCTCAACTCGTACGGTCACCCCGTGCCGGTCGTCGCCGGCAAGCTGCAACGGCCCGGCCGTGACGCCCGCGCCCGTGTGATCGAAACCGACTTCAACGACCGGCAAGACCGGCTCGTTCTCGACTTGACCGACGCCTACGCAGTCGACTCGCTGGATCGCCTGGTGCGCAGTTTCACATTCTCGCGAGACGGGTCCGGTAGTTTGACCGTGAACGACACGGTCACCTTTCATGAACCCGCCTCATTCGAAACCGCGCTGTTGACCTTCGATTCGTGGAAGCGACAAGGGGACACGTTGATCATCGGCCAAGGCAACCAAGCGGTGTCCGTCCAGATCGATACCAACGGCACCCCGTATTCAATCGCTGCCGAAACGATCGAAGAAGACATCCACTACCGCAAGAAACCGACGCGTGTGGGAATCGCGTTGGAATCGCCGGTCAAGTCGGCGTCGGTCACGCTGACGATTCGGCCGCTCGAGTGACGCGGGCCATACACCCAACCCGGTGCCTCGAACTACACCTTCGACAATCTCGATCGGGTACGCGTCAGCGCATCCAGACGGGCAACTCGTTCAACGGCGGCAACTTCACCAACCAGTTGTCGCCGATCGCATCCATCGCCCGAAATTCGTCGAGCGCCGCATCGGAAGGCACCGCGTCGAGCACGAGCACGCCGATCGCTTCGTGCCCCGGTTCGTTCGTGCTCCGGCCGACCGACATGTGACCGATATTGATCCCGTAGCGGGCGAACAAGTTTCCAACCCGCCCGATCACGCCCGGCATGTCGCGGTGGACGAAAAACAGCAAGATGCCTTCCAACGGGGCCACCAACGGACACGGGCCCATCCCGACGATCCGAGGTTGGTTCTGGCCGATCACCGAACCGCACACCGCCTTCGTGTCGGACGCACCGGACACATCGGCCCGGATGGCCGAACCGAAATCGCCTCGTTCGGGTGTCCGCTCTTCGTACACTCGGATGCCGCGCTCTTTGAGAAAGACCTCGGCGTTGACGATGCTGACCGACAAGTCCATCGCAGCTTCGAGCAAACCCGCTGCGAATGCCGCACTCAACAAACGCGTATCACGGCCCGCCACGTCTCCCTGATACACCAGTTTGCACGCCTCCGGCGCTCCGTCGTGCATCTGCGCCAACACAAGCCCGAGGCGATAGGCGAGGTTCATGTCGGGGCCCAAATCGGCGAGCGTTTGCGCGTCGATCGGCGAAACGTTCACCGACTGGCGAATCGTTCCGTTCAGCAGGAAATCGGTGATGAGCTTTACCGCTTCCAGGGCGACGGCCTTTTGGGCTTCCCGCGAGCTCGCCCCCAGATGCGGCGTACACACCACGTTGGGCATTCCGAAAAGCGGACTGTCGGTACACGGCTCGTTCTCGTAAACGTCGACGGCAACACCGGCAATCTTGCCCGATTTCAGGCCTTCCACGATCGCTTCTTCGTCGAAGATGCCGCCCCGAGCACAATTGATCAGCCGAACCCCGGGTTTCAACAGCGCAACCCGATCCCGATTGATCAGGTGTCGGGTTTGATCGTTGAGAGGCGTATGGACCGTCAGATAATCGACTTGCGGCAAAAGCTCATCGATTTGATCCACCAGCGTGACGTGCAACTCGCGAGCCCGGTCTTGCGAGATGAGCGGATCGTAGCCGATCACCTTCATGCCGAAGCCGACCGCCCGCCGGGCGACCGCCTGACCGATCCGTCCGAGACCGACGATTCCCAACGTCTTTCCTTCGAGCTGGGTACCCATGAACTTCTTGCGGTCCCAGCGACCTTCGTTGAGCGATTGCCAGGCCTCAGGTATACGGCGAGAAACCGCAAGCATAAGCGCCATCGTCAGCTCGGCCGTGGCCAGCGTATTGCCGCCGGGCGTATTCATGACGACGATTCCCTGCCGCGTGGCAGCGTCGAGGTCGATGTTGTCGACGCCGACTCCCGCCCGGGCAATCGCCTTCAAACGCGTATTCCCTTCGAGAACGTCGGCCGTGATCTTGACACCGCTTCGGCAGATGGCGGCATCGGCCTCGGCCAAAGCCGCTTTGAGTTCGTTTCCGGCCAAGCCGGTTTGCACGACGACTTCGAACTCCGGAACGGCTTCGAGTGCCTCGAGGCCCTCTTGGGCGATGTTGTCCAATACGATGACGCGCCGTTTAGCCATGA
>CAYVVR010000465.1:0-2778 GCA_964454655.1 uncultured Planctomycetaceae bacterium
CAGTCGAATCAGCAACGGGAAAACGCCCCATCCCCCCTTTTGAATGACTTCGGCCAACACGCGCTGCTGCCAGGCGTAAGCGTTCCCCCGCAGTTCGGCTTCCAGCTCGGCGGTGACCGCTTTGCCGATCGCCTCGCGTACCTCTTCCAGCTTGCGGCGAAGCGATTCAAGCGGCGGTCGATCTTGCTCGATTCGCGACATACACCGGGCCAACACGTCGTCCAGCAGGTCGAGCGCATTCGCCCGCCGAACGGCCGACACCGCCGACGCCCCCGAGGTCGCTTCCAGCCGAGCCCGCAATCGCGCGAATTCGCCCTGCGGGGCCCGCCCTTCTCGCTGATCGGCCAATGCCTGCACACTGTCGACAAAATAGATTTCGTCGATCCCGTATTCGTCTTGCCACCGGGCCTGCCAGTCGGCCCGCACGTCGTCGTCGAGTGCGGCATGCGTCTGCACGAAGATCAGCTTCGCACCGACGGCCACTTTGGCCGATTCGGCCGCGACGACGGCGTTCCGGTATTTTTGTTGCGTGGCCGTCACCAAGATCACGTCGCACTCGGGCAGGATCCTCCGCAACCGGGCAAGATTGCCGGCTGCATCTTCGGCTGATTCACACGAATCAGGATCGGGGCAATCGATGAGCACGGCATTGTCCAAGATCGTCCCCTTCGCCCGACGTATTTCGCATTCTTCCAGCGGCAAAGCCAGCGAATGCACATCGACTTCGGGCGAACACACGACAATCGGTTTGCGGGTAGTGGGGCGTTCGCGTCCCGAAGGAACGACTTCGTCGCCCACCAACGCGTTGATCAGAGTGCTTTTTCCCGTGCCCGTGCCACCCAACGTCGCAACGATCAACGGTGCGACGGCGCGACTTCGAATACGCGTCAATCGCGGACGGAGCGAACCGACGATGTTGCGGCACACCTCGGCCGCACGCCATCGAGGGCGATGCTCGACCCAGGCGTCCACCCGATCCAGAATCGCATCGAATTCGGACCAAAACGTGAAATCGTCCACCGGCTCACCACGCAGTCGTGTGACGGCTCCTCGAGGTCGCCTCGCGCACGCCGAGACTTCCCTCGAATCACCGCCGGTTACCAAATCTCGTATCGTGTGATTTGTGGCGTGGGCCCCCGTCGCGAAGCTATACTAATAGAACCCTTGTTCAGACCGCACGGACGGCGTGCCCTCCTCGTATCAATGGTAGCATTCCGCCCGTGAACGACGACCGTCCCCGTCGCCCAAAACGCAGACGCCGTTACCGCATCAAAGCGCCATTCGAGTCATTTCGTTTTGTTGCAATCTTGAAAGCCCCATTTAAACAGCAGGAGGAGTTTCCATGATGTTTACACGTCGCGATTGGTTGAAGGTATCGGCCGCGGCAGCGGCCGGTGTGTTGGCCGGAGGCAAAGTCGCTACGGCACTGGCCGAAACCGGCGTTCAAGGCGGCAAGAAAATTCCCGTGGGCCTGCAAATGTACAGCCTGCGCGAAGACGCCGCAAAAGATCTGGGGGCCATGATCGAAGCGGTCGCGAAGATCGGCTACCAGGGTGTCGAATTTGCGGGTTATTACAATCATTCGCCCAAAGAAATCCGCAAGATGCTGGACGACAACGGCATCCGCTGCTGCGGCACGCACGCCCAATGGCCCACCCTTCAGCCCGATCAGATCAAAGCGACGGTTGAATTCAACCAGATCATCGGCAACCGCTACCTGATTTGCCCCTACTTGGGCGAACAATACTTCGAAGATGTCGAAGCGACCAAGAAAACGGCCGATTTCTTCAACAAGCTGGCCGAGCAGGTGGCAGGCGACGGGATGCTCGTCGGATACCACGCGCACGGCGGCGACTTCCGTAAGATCGACGGCGAAAAAACCTCGTGGGAGGTCTTCTTCGAGAATACGGCCGAAAACGTCGTCATGCAGTTGGATACCGGCAATTGCCTGGGAGGCGGCGGCAATCCCTACAAGATCCTCGCCGAATTCCCCGGACGCACGAAAACGATCCACATCAAGGAACACGGCGGCCCGAAAGGAACGTGCGTCGGAGACGGTGAGGTCGATTGGCCCCGCGTGTTCCACCTGTGCGAAACCGTCGGCGGGACCGAGTGGTACATCGTCGAGCAGGAACAGTACGCCGACGGCGTCACGCCGTTGGAATCGGTTCGCAAGTGCTTCCAAAACCTGAAGCGAATGGGCAAGGTTTGACCATCTAGAAAACAGCGGTCGATCGACCTCACTACGACGGACGTCGGTCGATGTGAACTGATCGCCACCTTACCGATTGTCGACGACCACCAGACCGATCGGCGTGGGATTCCGTCTCGTTCGGGCAACCGGGATCCTGCGACGATCGGTCGTTTTTTGTATGCTGAACGGTTCCATACACCGTAGAAGTACCGAGCGGGATCTGCTTCGCGCTCGGCCGCACGTCTGAGACTTCTGTTTCATTTGCCGACGAGGAACGCGACTCGTGACGCCACTCAGCCGCGAGGAAATCGCCGAACGCTATTTCGAGCAACTTCCGTTCACGCCCTACCCGGTCCAGGAAGAAGCGCTTTTGGCATGGTTTTCTTCGGATCAAGGGGTTCTCGTCTGCGCGCCTACCGGTACGGGCAAAACGCTGATCGCCGAAGCCGCCGTGTTCGAAGCCCTCCACAGCGGCACGAAGGCCTACTACACCACGCCGCTTATCGCACTGACCGAACAAAAATTTCGCGAACTGCAAGAATCCGCCGTCCGTTGGGGGTTCGAGGCGACCGACATCGGCCTCG
>CAYVVR010000465.1:2788-3716 GCA_964454655.1 uncultured Planctomycetaceae bacterium
TTTTGGTGGTCGTCGCCGAAATTCTGTTCAATCGTCTGCTTCATCGCGAAACATTCGACTTCGACCAGGTCGGCGCCGTCGTCATGGACGAATTCCACAGCTTCAACGATCCCGAGCGCGGCATCGTGTGGGAATTCAGCCTCGGTCTGCTCCCCCAACATGTTCGCACGTTGCTGCTTTCGGCGACGGTGGGAAACGCCGTCGAATTTCTGCACTGGCTGCGTACCGAACACGGCCGCGACCTGGAATTGGTCCATAGCAGCGAGCGCAAGGTGCCGCTCACGTTCCAATGGGTCGGTGACGAATTCTTGGCCGACCACGTCGAAAAAATGTGCGAAGGCGACGAAGAAGAACGCAAGACGCCCGCTTTGATCTTTTGCTTCAACCGCAACCGATGCTGGGATATCGCCGATCAACTGCGGGGAAGGCGACTCCTCGACGAGGCGCAACGCACGGCTTTGCTGGCGGCACTGAAAAACTACGATCTCTCGGAAGGTGCAGGCCCGAAGCTCAAGCAACTCTTACAGCGCGGCGTGGGCGTACACCATGCAGGCGTATTACCGAAATACCGCCGCATCGTCGAAGAACTATTTCAGCAAAAGCTCTTGGCGGTGACGGTATGCACCGAAACGCTGGCCGCGGGCATCAATCTTCCCGCCCGCTCGGTCGTTTTACCCGAGCTGGTCAAAGGGGCACGCGACCGGCGGCGTCTGATCGATCCGAGTAGCGCCCACCAGATGTTCGGCCGGGCCGGACGTCCGCAGTACGACACCCAGGGCTACGTGTTCGTCTTGGCCCACGAAGACGACGTTCGTATCGCACGTTGGAAAGAAAAATACGACCAGATTCCCGACGACACCAAAGATCCTGCGCTGCTCAAAAAGAAAAAGCAGCTCAAAAAAAAGATGCCCAAGCGGCGGGAAAACGA
>CAYVVR010000466.1:0-3700 GCA_964454655.1 uncultured Planctomycetaceae bacterium
AGTGTCGCCATCGTGCCCGGGTCGACGACGAGGGGCGCCGCAGGGCTCCACTCGTACTCGGTGCTCGTCAGGTGGCACCGCCCGATCGCCGAGATGACCTTCGCAATCTGTGCCGAAAGCATCGCCTCTTGGCTGCCGGCCATTTCCGTGCCGATGCCGTCGAGGCATTTCTTGGGCGGTCCGATGAAGCCCGCGAGTTCTTTCGGATTCAACTTGGCGTCTTCGGTACGGGCCGTTTGCACTCGCTCGGAAACCAAGTCGTAGGCGGTCTTGCCTGCCGCACGCGCTGCCGCGGCGACATCGACGTTCGTATTTCCGGCGTAACGCAAGTTGCCCAAAGCGTAGCACGCGGCAAGGCGAACGCGCGGCGATTCGGTCTCGTCGCCGGCGATGTTGATGAAAGCCGCCGCCAGCGATCCGTCACTGCCGGGCGATTGGAACATTCCCAATACGTTGATCGCTCGCGCACGGAACCACGAATGAACTTCGGGATCACGACCGGCCGGTGGCGTCGCCGCGGTAGCCGTGGAAATCAGGGCCGGAATCAACTGACTGTCTCGGAAGTTCGCGTCACTGATCCCGAGAGCTACATGACGCTCCAACCCGATCAATGCCGCGGCACGAATGACGTCGGCCTGATTGGCATCTTCAAACAGTTGCATCAGTACCGGCAACGCCGGCTGATACGGGACGGGCGGCTGGTTGCCGATCGGTTTTTCCTTGGCATTCAGCTCGCCGATTGCCAAGACGGCATTGAATCGTACCGCCGGATCGATTTGTGCGTTGACCGCGAAATTGCGGAGGGTATTGAACGCCAATTGAACGACGTCGTCGTGCGGCTGGCCCCCGTTGCGGGCACCGCCGAGCTCCGAGCCGATCAGCTCTCTTCGCAATGCGGCCAGTTTGCCGCGGTTGTCGGCGTGGGTCCAGCGCGGTAACGCATACTTGTTGTAGTAATCTTTGATCAATTGCTGCCCACCGGCGACCGAGGCGTAGTTCCCGTCACGCAAGATTCGTTTGACGTCGCTTGCCCGCGCTTTCAACGACTCGTCGATCGGCAGCTCGATGTACATATCGGCCAAGGCCGCCACCGCAGGAGGCTGCGCGGCGCCGTTTTCCGGAGCGGGTTGGCCTTGGGCAAACACCGAACCGATGCCTAGTGCGAGCATCGCGACCGTCGAGACCGCGGCGCAGCGAATGATTCCATTCGAACGGGCGAAAATTGAGAAGATCGGCATGATTTTGCGCAAACTCCGGCAGCGAAAGGCCTTGTGTGGACAAGTACTCCCCTTAAAGGCTACCTAAAGCCACGGCGTCGTGTCAAGCTGCGACCACCTCTACAAACCGCGCAGAACACCGAGCTTGTGGCGGCTTCCGAAAATCTCTTGGGTGCCTATTTTTCTGCAATCGGGTCGCCGCGGAATAGGTGGCAGTACGCTTCGTAGCGTCGTTCGTCGATGCGGCCGTCGGCGACCGCATCTTTGACGGCACAGTCGGCCTCGTGAATGTGGGTGCAGTTGGGAAAGCGGCAGCGGTTGATCCACGGGCGAAGGTCACGAAAGTAGTTCACGACCTCTTCCGGAATGAGGTCCCACGGTTGAAACTGCCGGATGCCGGGCGTATCGCAGATGTAGCCTCCGAACTTGAGGGGATACAGGCGGGCTACCGTCGTCGTGTGGCGTCCTTTTTCCGTCTCGCGGCTGACTTCTCGAACAGCCAGGTGTAGATCGGGATCGACGGCGTTGATCAGGGAGGATTTACCGACGCCGCTTTGGCCCGCGACGACCGACGTTCGATGGCGGAGTAAATCGATCAAGTGCTCGATTCCGTAGCCGGTGCGGGCGCTGAGTAACAGCGTCCGATACCCTTGTCTGCCGTAGGAGCCGATCAGCGGTTGCAGGTCGGCGGGATCAACCAGGTCGATCTTGTTGATACAGATTATCGCTTCCAGGTTCGATTGGGCGGCGGTGACCAGCATGCGGTCGATGAGTTCGGGTTTCAAACGCGGTTGAGCCGCTGCCGCGACGATCAAAACTTGATCGAGATTGCCCGCCAAAACGTGTCGGCGTCCCTTCGACTCGCGCGAGATCGTGTTGCGTCGAGGCTCGACGGATTCGATGACGCCCTCGTTTTCCGAAGAGCCCTCGATCGGCTGGAAAAGGACCCGATCACCGGCCACGACCACGCCGCGTTCCGTGGTGCTGAGGGTTTTCAGCAATCGCCGAATGACGCAACGATAGATGTTGCCTTCGGTATCCTGAACGATCGACAATCGACCGTGGACGGCCAGCACTAACCCGGGGCGGCAGGTGTTCGGATCGACGTCGGGACGAACGGCCAACGGCGATTCCATATCGTCGGGGATCTCTTCTCCGACGACGGTACGTTGCCGCGAGATTTCGCCCTTTCCCGAGATTCGCTCCACGCGCAACGTGTCTTCGGCATCTTCCGAGCCTTCGGCGAAACGGCGAGTCCAATCGCGACGGCGCGTTTTCGGGGCGCGATTCTTGCGAAAGTCGGTCCGAATTTTCTTGCGTTTTTTGGGCATGAATCGGCAGACGTCGGGCGTGCGGTCATTCGAATGGACGAACGTCCGTTAAGCGTATGCGAACACTCGGCGCACGCCAAGACCGTCACCGCACAACACGGCAAAACGAAGCCGATTCGACGCGCTCCGAGGGGGCAACGATCAAGAATCGGTCGCCCGATCGTTGAGGATGTCGTAACGCCGATATTCGTGTTCTCGCGACGCCGAGTCGCGTTCGCGTTCTTCGCTTGTGCGAGGACGCGTCAACCCGGCTCGTTCCAGCAGCGAGCGAGAAAAGATATCGGCGTCGATGACTTCGGGAGGCGGCGGACCGACGGCCCCGAGTTCGACCGGCGAGTAGCGAACCTCGTACTTGTGGCGGGCGATGGAGAGCTCGTCGCCCGGGTCGAGACGCTTTTCCCGGACTCGCACCCCGTTGACCTTGATGCCGTTCTTGCTGTTCAGATCGCGGACGTACCAGTATCCTCCCACGACGAACAGCTCGCAGTGCCGCGACGAGACGTTCGCGAAGCGAAGCACGATGTCGCAGCTTTCACGCCGCCCCACGATAAGATTTTTCTTGAAAAGAGGGATTGGGTCTCCACCCCCAAGAGGGATCAATTCGCCGTACATGGGTGCCTACTTCCTGCTCCTTGAGATGAGTTGATCGAGCGAAGCGCCGCCCCTAAACTGACCCTGACGCCCTTTAGTCTAAATGGGGCAAGAGAAAACGTCAATCATATAGCATATCGGCGCGAGACATGGTGGGAACGACTCCGTTCTGGAGAGGGGAGGGGCTTCGGTACTATCCGCTCTCCACCTTTTTCCGTCGTCAATTTGGGGGGGCTACATGGAAGGTGTGTCTCGACGCCGGGTTTTCGTGCCCCAATGCCGACGGCACGCTCGGCCAAGGCGGATGCATCTTTTGTAACATCGAAAGTTTTGCTCCCGTCCGGCGAATGGCCGTACCGAGTTTGCGAGATCAGTGGGAGGCTCAGGTTTCGCGACTCAAGCGGCGCAAGGTCGAACGATTCATCGCCTATCTTCAGACGGGGACGAACACGTACGCGCCCCTGGATGTGCTAAAACGGTGTTTCGACGAGATTCAACGGTTACCACCGGGCATCGTGGGGGTCGCGGTGGGAACGCGGCCCGATTGCGTGCCCGACCATG
>CAYVVR010000467.1:0-3696 GCA_964454655.1 uncultured Planctomycetaceae bacterium
TCGTCTCCGACCGTCGACGGCGATCGCGTGTACGTCGTCAGCAGTGCGGCGGAAGTCTTGTGTCTCGACGTGAACGGCATGGCCGACGGGAACGACGGTCCGTTTCAGGACGAAGCACGCTACATGGCCGGACGCGGCGAACCGCCGATCGAATTGAAGGATCACGACGCCGACATCATCTGGTGCTTTCCGTTGATCGAAGAGTTGGGGGTCTGTCCGCACGATGCGGTCAGTTGCTCGGTGTTGATCGACGGCGACGTGCTGTATACGAACACGTCGAACGGTGTCGGCGGCCCGCCGGGCGCGCCGTGGCCCGAGAAACACGCGTACCCGGTCAATCCGAAGGCGCCCGAGTTCATCGCCCTCGACAAGCACACCGGCAAATTGCTTGCTTACGAAAACGAAGGCATTTCGCGGCGGATTTGGCATTCGGAATGGTCGTCGCCTTCGTTGGGTGTCGTAAACGGCAAGAAACTCGTGTTTCTGGGCGGCGGCGACGGCTTTTGCTACGCGTTCGAGGCCCTCGCGGATCTTCCCGTGAAGCCGGTGCCGCTGAAGCTCGCGTGGAAATACGATTGCAATCCACCCGAGTATCGCTTTCCCGGCGGTGAACCTGTCGAGTATTACAAAGGCGACAAGCGCCAGAAATACAGCACGAACAAGAACGACGGGCAATACGTCGGCCCCAGCCAGGTGATTGCAACGCCGGTGTTCCACGACAACCGGGTTTACGTCGCCATCGGGCAGGATCCCGCCCACGGACGCGGCAAAGGGATGCTCCACTGCATCGACGCAACACAGTCGGGCGACGTTACGAAGACCGCCTGCATATGGCGTTACGACGGTATCGAACGGACGCTGGCCACCGCCGCCGTCGCCGACGGCCTGGTGTACATTCCCGATCTTTCCGGCAAGGTCCATTGCCTCGATGCCGACACCGGCGAGGTCTATTGGGTGTACGACACCGGGGCCGAGACCTGGGGTAGCGTGCTGGTCGCCGACGGCCGGTTGTATCTGGGGAATGTTCGCTATCTGTTTACGCTCAAAGCGGGCAAAGAAACGGAACTGCTGGCGAAGACTCGCCTGGGTGCTCCGATCTACAGCACCGCCGTTGCGGCGAACGGAACACTTTTCGTGGCCACCAGTCGCGGGCTATGGGCGGCGGAAGCCGACCCCGACAATTGAGAGACGGGGGATTGCGCCGCTCGTCATTTTGCTGGGAGGCAGCGGAAATCCCGGCCGCGATTTTGGTGGCGACCGTGCGACAAATATCGTTCGACGGCCGAGACGACACGGTACGGGCTTCCGGCTCGTGTACCGAGACGACAGGGTAAACCGGCAAAAGAAAGAAAAAGCGCGGACGTGGGCCAACCCCATCCTCGGCAGGACATTTCCGCGACCCACGCCCGCTGCTTGCCTTCCCTCGTTTTCGATACGTCGTCGTTCCACGTCGGCCGTCGGTCCGTGTGGAACGGGGCACCGAATCGGTCAGATTTCTTTACTCACGCCGGGGACGGGGCACGGATAGATGCCGTCGGGGCCTTCGACGATCGGCGGTTCGCTGTCGAAGGTCAGGTGGTCGATGTCGGCCACGTACTGGAAGGTCGATTGCTCGGCCTGCTCGATGGTCACGAATTGGCCCGTGTGGGCGGCCATGCGCCCCATCAACGCGACCATGTTCGCCTTGGCCGCGCGCTGCGATTCGTTGTGCGGCTTGTCTTGACGGATGGCATCGAGCAGCTCTTGCCACTCGACGACATACGGGTTCGGCTCTCGTTCTTCGTAACGCCAAACGAGCGCATCGTCGGTCATGCGCAGGTTGTTGTAGATGCGTGTTTTCGGCTGCGAGAGATTCGTCATCAAGACGGCGGCGCCTTTCGTGCCGTGCGCGTAGTCGGAGTACGTCGACCAGCATCCGACCATGTGCCGCGAGTAGCAGTAGAGCTTGGCGCCGTCGGCGAAGGTGTACTCGACGGCGTAGTGGTCGAGCAGGTTCCCCGCCCGGTCGTCGGTGCGACCGGCCAGTCCGTGCGCTTCGACCGGCCAATCGCCCTTGGCCCAACAAGCAACGTCGATATTGTGGCAGTGCCAGTCGATGAAGAATCCGCTGCACACCCAGTTGAACCGCGCGCCGTTACGCAGTTGGAATTCGATTTGGTTCATATCGGCCGGGCGTTTCGGGCAGAAAACCGGGCCGTGCATGCGGTAAATCCGCAATGTGTGCACATCGCCGATGGCGCCGTCGTGAATGCGGTTGATCACCTCTTGCCGGGCCTTCGAATGGCGCCACATGAAACCGACGCCTACCTTGAGGCCCTTTTCGACCGACTTGTCGGCCGCGGCTTCGAGGCGGTGATTGGCGGGCACGTCGACGGCGAACGATTTTTCCATGAACACGTTCACGCCGCGTTCGACCGCGTATTCGAAATGCAACGGTCGAAATGCCGAGTGCGTCGTGAGAATGACGACGTCGCCGGGACGCAACGAATCGATGACTTTCTTGTACGCGTCGAATCCTAGGAAGCGTCGTTCGGGCGGGACGTCGATCTTATCGCCGAATTGCTGTTCCAATCGCGAGCGGCTGCCTTCGAGGCGATCTTCAAACAGGTCGCCCATCGCGTGCAGCTTGACGGGACCGCCTTCGGTCGAGAGGGCGTTGCCGACGGCACCGGTGCCGCGTCCGCCGCAACCGACGATGCCCAAGCGAATGGTGTTGTCTTCGGCGGCATGAACGGCAGGAATGGAAGAAGCGAGCATGACGCCCGCGGTCGTGCCCGCCGATAGCTTCAAGAATCGACGGCGGCTGCCTTTTGGAAACGGAAACGACGACATCGCGAAGACCTCCGAACTGAGTGGACCGACACCCGGCGACGGCGCACAAAGGCGCCGACCGCGTTGGACGGCAAAAGGGTGCGATCCCCGTTCGGTAGGCCTTGCGCGATGGAATTTCCACGCAAGACAACGGGCATGTTAGGTACGCGGCGTCCCGTTGTCAACGTTCGACGACCGAGAAGACAAAAAAAGAACGGCGATGATGTCGCCGTTCGGCGATTCGGGTGAATCGTGGTCGGTTCGGTTCACCAGTCGATCGGTTCGAAGCCGAGACCGGGGCCGTTCAAAACGGCGGTGCCCAAGGTGCCGTCGGTCACACGGAACATTTCGGGATAGCGATCTTCCCAACCCGCGTTTGCGGCCGGACAGTACTGACGGCCGTTGCCTTCGATGGCCGCGACGCCGGGAATGCGTGCCGAGAGCGACGCCGAATGCAGGAACGAGTACCCGGGACAGGTCAAATCTTGCACGCACAAGAACAGCCCGAACTTCTGCGCGGCCGCACCCATCAGCAAGGCCTCGGTATGTCCCTTGCACGCCTTGAGGGCGACGCCCGAGTAACCCAACTCGCGGCTGAGCAGTAGGCTTTCGAAATCGACCAGCGATTCGTCGATGACGACCGGCTTGATCTTCGCCGCTTCGTGCATGCGGTTTTCGGGATTGGCTTTCAAGTCGCGGTGCGTCGGTTGTTCGAGGTATTGCAACCGTTGCATGGCCTCGGGCGAAGCGGCTTCGATACGTCGCAAGAACTCCAATACGTACTCGACGTTTTCACACCGTTCGTTGAAGTCGGCCGAGTAGAACCACTCGTTGCAGCCTCGCTTGGCCTGCGTTTCGGCGGTGATGCGGTCGATGGCCAACACG
>CAYVVR010000468.1:0-3689 GCA_964454655.1 uncultured Planctomycetaceae bacterium
GTCGACGCCGGGCAAGCCGGTGGGGGGAATTCGCTGTTCGGGTGTGCCGAAGTCGCCGACGTATTCCTGATCGCCGCGGTTGAGCCCTTCCATGCCTTTGCGGCCTTTGCCGACGCGGTTGTTGACGATGATGCTCGGCTTCAATTCACGCAGATAGGCGTAGATTTCGCGGCCATGGGCTTCGGTATACCACGAGGGCCATTCGCCGTCGAACCAGAGGACGTCGGGATCGCAGCTTTCGATCAATTCCTTCAGTTGCGCCTTCACGTAGTCGATGTACTCGCGTTCGCGTCCTTTGTGAATTCGCGTCGGATTGTACCGGTTTTCGCTTCCGCGGTACTGGGCCGGATGGTGCCAGTCCATGATCGAATAGTACGTGCAAAAGTGAAGCCCCTGTTTGCGGCATTCCTCGGCCAAGGGGCGGAGCAAGTCTTTTCCGTACGGTGTGGCATCGACTACGTCGTAATCGGTTACCTTCGAATCGAACAGGCAGAAGCCGTCATGATGTTTCGAGGTGATGACGATGTACTTCATGCCCGCATCTTTGGCGATGCGTACCCATTCTGCCGGATCGTACTTGACCGGGTTGAATTGCTTGGCCAGTTGCTCGTACTCTTCGACGGGGATGTTGGCGCGATCCATGATCCACTCGCCGATCCCGTTGATTTTCTTGCCTTTCCATTCGCCGGCGGGAATGGCGTACAAGCCCCAGTGAATGAACATGCCGAATCGGGCCTCGCGCCACCAAGCCATGCGTGCGTCGCGTTGTTCAGGGGTTTCCTTGGGGATCGGCGGCAATTCGGCTCGAACGGCGGAAGCCGCCAGCAACGCAGCTATTAGAGCCAAAACGAAACTTCGGGGGACGTGCTTCATCGTTGAGACTCCTTGAAGCGATTTCGACGGCATGTATCCGACCTGCGGTCGGCCGACTTTCGGTTCAGGGTATTTGCAGGCGCGCAAAGATTCCAGACTTCTTCGCGGGTTCCACGAATGGGCGTCGCGCGTTTTCCGATGAAAGGGCGCCTCAGTCCTTCGGCAAGGCATTGTCGCTTGTCGACGTTGCCTTGAGCGATTCGGGCATGGCTTCACCGGCCGTGACCCCCATGGTCAGGTAGATGCGCATCAACTGTTCCGCCGTCATGTCGACTGTATGAACCTGATCGGCAGGAACGAACATTACGCCGCCGGACATGGGTACCGGCGAGGTCGGCACGTAGACCACGAGATATTCGCGATCGGCGATGCGGAAACGATCGGGACAGGCCAACAAGGCCAGAAAACCGCAATTTTGCTCGCGGCCGAATGAGCAGAAAACGACGCTCATGCCGCTGAGTTCGCTTTCCTTGTCTTTCTGCAACAAGTTGACGAACTGTACGGCCGTTCCATACACGCTGTTGACGACCGGAAGGCGGTCGGCCAGCGATTTCAAGGCAGCGCTCACCTGGTTGCGGGCAACCGATTTGCTGTACAGCCCCACAGCCCAAATCAAGCCCACGACGATCAAGAAGCCGATGATCGTGGCCAACGTCGTATTGTCGACGAATTGCATTCCCAGGGCGCGAATGGCTTTACCGACGGGCTTGTCGGGACCGAAGATGCCCAGCAAGAAGGATGTTACCCAGCCGATCAATGCCGCCGTAATGATCAGCGGCAGCAAGGCGAGGAAGCCCGTCAAGAATGTGGAAAGAATCCCTTTTTCCCAAATCCACCGCATGAACCGCATTTGGCTGCTCCCGTGACGTGTGTTTAGTTGCTGCGTTTGTACGTACCCGCAGGGCGATCGACTTATGCGAGTGCTTTTCGTAAGACGTTGACAAGGCGTTCGATATCGTCCTGTGTGCAGTAGCCGTGCGGGCTGATTCGCAATCCCGGTCCGCGACAGCTTAGGATGACGCCTTCGGCCAGGCAGGCCGCCCGCAACCGTTGGTGATCGCAATGGGGAAAACGAAATGCCACGATACCCGAGGCCACCTCGGGCGAGCGGTCGCTGAGAATCTCGGCGCCGATGCGACGAAGTGCCTCGCAGGCGATTTCCGTCGCGTTCAGAACCGCATCGCGAATGTGTTCGATACCGATTTCCAAAAGCAGATCGACGGCTCCCTTCAGACCGATCATGCCGACCATGTTTTGGGAGCCGCCTTCGAATCGCTCGGCGGACGGCTTCAGGCGATATTCGAGGTGATCGAACCGGAAAGCGTGTTCGACGCTGTTCCATCCGACTCCGATCGGATGCAAACGATCCAAGTGTTCTTGCTTGCAATAGAAGAAGCCCGCGCCTTCCGGGCCGAGCATCCACTTGTGGCCGTCGGCGGCCAAAAAATCGATCGGCAGGTCGTGAACGTCGATCGGAAAGACTCCCAGGCCTTGAATTGCGTCGACGAAAAACAAAATTCCGCGCCCGTGCAGCGCTTCGCCGATCGTTGCGAGATCATGACGGCGTCCGGTCAAATAGTTCACCCAACTGATGGAAACGATTTTCGTTCGGGCATCGCACGATTCGAGAAGACGTTCGAGCGAGAAGCCCCCGTCGACAGGTACCAGACGCGTTTCCACGCCTCGATCGGCCAGATTCATCCAAGGGTATGCGTTCGACGGAAATTCGTCGGCCAAGATGACGACGTTGTCGCCCGGCTGCCAAGGGAACCCCTCGGCCACGAGGCCGATGCCGTGTGACGTGTTTCGAATCAGCGCGATTTCGGTGCGATCGGCACCGAGCAAGCGAGCCGCGGCATCTCGCAAATCTTCGACTTCTTCGGCCCAACGCGGCCAATGGAGGTCGCCGCTTTCGCTTGCTTCCCGCAGCCAGCGGGAGATGCCGTCTACGGCCCTGCGCGGGAGCGGAGCCACGGCGGCGTGGTCGAAATAGGCGAATTTCTCGGCGACGAGCATTTCGCCGCGAAAACGGTCTACAGAGGTGGCGAAAGAAGCTTCATCCATGGTCATGGCGCACACACCGCCGGAGGCGAATCGGGAAAAAGAAAAGATGCTCCCGGACGGCGTCGCGATGACGCCGTTGTCACGAGAACGACGAATCGAGGGCTATTATAGCAGTTTCCCGCTGAAAATTAGGCATTCGAGCGCCTTGCCGACCGAAGGCCCGACCGTGAGGGTTCGGTGTGGTTTGTAAGCCGAAGGGGCGGAGTCGCCGACGATTTTTCGGTTTCCACCATGCGGCAGGCGAGGATACAGTAGAAACAAACGGGCACCGCCGGAGAGCCCGGGTGGCGGATGACCATTGCGATTTTCGACAAATCCGGCAATACTCGTCCTTTCGTTTCGATTGATTCGATCCCCCATGCGGAAGGGGTGTCTGCACGCTGGGGGCAATTATGCTATCCTTGGATGGCTGGTGCGCTGTCAATTTCGGAGGTTCGGGAGGCCCGGGCAACTTCGAGGATTTCACCCATGCCGAGATTCTTTTGCGTCTTCGGGTTGGTCATTGCGGCGGTCTTGGTGTTGGTGTTCGGATTGGATGCCGCAATCGGACTACCCTTCGGTAAGGCTAGCATCTTGGCCGATATCGGCTTTATCGTGGCCGCCGGCATGCTCGGTTTCTTGAGCTTCCAAACGCTGCGCGAGCAACGTTAGGCGAACGCTCGGGATGGGCGTCTCACTGAAGAATTCTTGTCTTCTCCCCCCGACAGCGTATGACGCCTTTTGTTACCATGGCGTTTCAGCCGAGGGCGACG
>CAYVVR010000469.1:0-3671 GCA_964454655.1 uncultured Planctomycetaceae bacterium
CATTCGATGAGCACGGCGTGTGCAGTCACTGCCACTACTTCGACGAATTCGTTCGGCCGCAGTGGCATCCGAACGAACACGGTCGACGGGAACTGGAGCGCATCGTCGATACGATCCGGACGGAACGTGCACAGTATGAGTACGATTGCATCATCGGCCTCAGCGGCGGGATCGACAGCTCCTATCTGGCCTATCTCGTTCGCGAACTTGGGCTGCGCCCCCTCGTTGTACACATCGACACCGGCTGGAATTCCGAGCTGGCGGTTCAGAACATCGAGGCGATCGTCAAGAAGCTCGGATACGATCTGTATACCCACGTCGTCGACTGGGAAGAGATGCGCGCGCTGCAGCTCGCCTTTTTCAAAGCGGGTGTTGCCAACCAGGACACGCCGCAGGACCACGCCATCTTTGCCGGTTTGTACCGGTTCGCGGTACAAAACAAGATTCGCTACGTTTTTTCAGGCAGCAATTACGCGACCGAGTCGATTCTGCCGAACAGCTGGGGCTACTCCGCGATGGATGCCCGTCAGATCAAGGGCATTTACAAGCGTCACGGGGACGGTACAAAACTGCGGTCCTTTCCGTTCGTCAGTTTCTTCCAGTACCACTTCTACTACCCGTACATAAAACGAATGACGGTAGTGCGTCCACTCAATTTCCTGCCATACAACAAGGAACTGGCGATTTCCACGCTGGAAAATGAACTGGGCTGGAAGTACTACGGCGGAAAGCATTACGAATCCCGGTTTACCAAATTCTTCCAGGGATATTACCTGCCGGTACGCTTTGGTTACGACAAGCGGCGCGCCCACATGGCCAGCCTCATACACGCGGGGCAGTGTACACGCGAAGAAGCACTTGAAGCACTGGCTGAACCGCCTTTCAAAGCCGAAGAAATCGAAGAAGATATTGAATACATCATCAAGAAGTTGCGCATCACCCGTCAGGTCTGGGATGAAGAAATCATGGGTGCCCCGTTGCGTACATATGCGGACTATCCGTCGAGTGAGCGGCGCATTCAGCGGTTCCGGACGATCAAGCATCTGTTGAAGGGCTCCAGATCGAAATCCGGTGGGCCATCGGCCCCCATAACCGACAGCCAGGACCATGGTTGACACAGATCCTTCAGCCGGAGACCGACTGAATGTCCATGTCATCATGTCGCCGGTCGTCAACGATTCGCGCGTCATCAAGGAGGCTCGGGCGCTGTTGAAGGCCGACCTGGTTGACCGTGTCATTTTCGCGGGACTCCGAGAAAAGGGACTGGATACGGTCGAAGAACCCGAAGAGGGGATCGGCATCGTCCGGTTTCGATTGCGGTCTCGCGATCTGCCGCGACGGTTCCTGCCCCAGGTGATCAAGTACGTCGAATGGGGTTTTCGCGTCCTGTTCCGGTTCGGCAGCAGAAAACCGATCCTGCTCATTGCGCACGACCTGGAAGCGCTGCCGATTGCAGTCTTACTAAAAACATTGACAGGCGCGCCGCTGCACTACGATGCCCACGAACTTGAAGTTCATCGCCTTGGCATGTCTGGCTACAGGCAAAAACTGGCATACCGGCTCGAAAAATTTCTGGTGCGCTTCGTTGACAGCCAGAGTACGGTTTCTGACGCCATTGCACAATGGTACGCAGACGAATACCACATCGCCCTGCCGACGGTCGTCCGAAATATTCCAGATGACAGCACTTCGTCCCCGCATTCGCCCAGTCAAGCCAAGCTGTTGCGGGAAGCTGCGGGACTCAGCCCAACGGACATCGCCTATCTGTATGTCGGCGGCATCTCGCCCGCGCGCGGGATACCGTCATTGGTCGATACCTTCGAATCGCTTCCGAACGAGCACCCCGGCCGGCTGGTATTATTGGGCCCCCGATCCATGGACCTCACCAGTACGGACCGGGTTCGCGTCCTGGATCCCGTACCCCACGATGAAGTGCACGCATGGATCAAAGGCGCGGATGTCGGGTTCTCGCTACTGGATGATTCGTGCCTCAACCATCGTTATGCTTTGCCGAACAAACTATTCCAGTATCTTCTTGCCGGCATACCGGTCATTGCTTCACCATATCCAGAAATGCGGCGCCTGCTTGAACCTGCGGGAGCCGGATGGTTCGCTGCGGATCCGAACGAGGTTCGGGAATTGATCTTGAAATTGCGACGAGAAGACATCAACAACGCCAGGGCACGGGCGCAGGAGTTGGCTGCGGATTTGTCGTGGGCCGATGAAGCCGCAAAGTTCATCGCCACAATTGCACCAAGACTCCGCAAGAAATCCCCGAATTGATCGCTGCCACAATGCTGGCGGACGTTATTGTTGTGTCAGCGTCCGATACAATTCCAGCAGCACACGCTCCTCTGTTTGCCAGCTGAACCGTTGTTCGGCAACGCGCTGCGCATTGCGCGACATCGTCTTCCATTGCGTTTGCGGCAGTTCGCGAATCCGGATGATCGCGTCGGCGATTGCAGCGGCATCGGTCGGGTCCACGCAGTACCCCGCTCCAGCTTCCTCTACCATCGGGCGCCAAAGCGGAAAATCCGACGCAATGACAGGCAGAGCCGCCGCCAGATACTCGAACAGCTTGTTTGGTTGAGATTCTGTATGGTTTGGACCGGGAAGAAAGGTACAAATTCCGGTAATCGCTCCGTTGAGCAATCTTGCGACCGCCGCTCGTCTGACGATCCCATGATAGTCTACGATCCCTTTTCTTTCGGCGGCTTTGACACGTTCGGCCACCTCTCCGGACTCAATGCTCCCGGCGAGTACCAGCGGCATCTCGATTCCGCTGGACCAAAGTTGCTCAAACGCATCCAGGACACATAACGCACCGCGCGCCTTTGAAAAGCCGCCGATGTACACTGCATAGGCTCGTACACCATCCGATTCGGAGGAAAATTCTTCCAGTCGGGGGAAATTCTGCACGATCACGGTCTTCGCCGACGGCAGTGTCTGGGCAATTGCGGGTGTTGCGGCAACCAGTGCCGAAAACCGCAGCCCGCTCAGCTGAAGCAACCGGCGTATAGCCACCGATACGACTCTCCGCAACGGGCGGGGGATCCACGCCCGTTCCAGGGCCACCCCGGCAAAGTCTTCGTGGACATCGAAAACGACCGGCATGCCGCGCAAACGCAGCCATAGTCCGGTAAAAAGAAACTCAGGGTCGTGAAAATGCACGACTCGCGGTCCGAGGCGCCGAATCTGTCGAATCGCCGACCAGGGCCGAAAAATTAACCGTCCGGCCCATCCTCCTCGTGGCGAGAGCTCTCGAAAACAAACGCCCTGAGCCTCGACAACCTGACGTGCTGTTGCTGTTGCCGGCGGAGCCAGAAGATAGACCTCAAAACCTGCGGCCGCTAACGATGCGCATTCCTTGTGCAAAATCCGCACATCATCTGCAGGGTGCGCAGTCGTGACATGAACGATACGAGTCGTCGACATCTCGGTCAAAGTACGATCAATAAGACGGGTTTCGGATGGGATGCATCGAGCGTCGCCTGCGCTCTGCGAGACGGTTGTGGTATACGTCGACCAGCTGGTGGAACTGCACGGTACGGCATGATTATCATAGAGCCTCCTCAGAAAATCGCGCTCAGGCGGCAATCAGCTGGGGATAATCCGGTGGCCTTCCCCCTAAAGCTGGTCCAGTTGAAATGAGAGACCGGTTGTCATGATCA
>CAYVVR010000470.1:0-3626 GCA_964454655.1 uncultured Planctomycetaceae bacterium
GGATTTGCAGAGACGGCAATAGCGACCATCCCCAACCGGTAGGCAGCTTCGAGGTCGTCTCGGCGTCTGGCAACGAACGCCGTTCGCGTCGGAGGAAGCCCCAGCGCGTTCCATGCCGCCGCAAAAGCTCCGGCTTCCGGCAGGGCGAAACCGGATTCCCGCGACAAGCAAACCGCGTCGATCAGATCGAACACGCCGGTCGCCGAAAATCGATCGACGAATGTTTCTCGCCGATACACACTGTCGGCCAGCACGACCGTTCTCAAACCGCCCGATCGTAGCAACTTGAGAAAATCGGCCGCTTGCGGAAACAAGCGCACCTCGGCATCCCATTGGGCCGTTTGACCCCACACGGCAGCGGCCAACTCACGGGCTTCGCCTTCTTCGAGTCCCAGCGACTGCAAGAAGGCAATCAAGGCCGAAGAAAACGAGCGACGCCCGGCAAATACGTCGACCTCACCGACACGCCAAAGCGCCCACAATTCGTCGGTTGCCAAATCGAAGCCGCGCTGTCGCAAAATGCATTGCAACCACCGTCGCCAGCTCGAAGCGTCGACCAACACGTCGTTCCAGGCGATCACGACGCCGTCGACCGGAGGCAGCAGCGGCCGAGCGTCGGCCGATGAGGCCGTCCTTTCCGTGGGAGCGTCGGACGCTCCTGGAAAATGAAACGGCACGACTTCCGGAACTTTCGATTCGTCCATGGGAGTCCTTTCCCGCCGGTCGGAGATGGCACGTCCCTGCTTCACGAAGCGGATGGGGCGAGTGCTCGCTGATGACAACCTCCGGCGACGTCTTGGGAACCGCTTCTGCCCCACACTCGCGAATCGCATTGCGGCCCCGAAGCTCCCATCCGCCGAGAAGTGTAGCTTTTCCAAGAATTTTTGCCAACGCCGACTTGCAATCCCCCTCAACAACCTAACTAATCTGGTTCCATGGCGGGGGCTGACGTGAACTCCGGCTTCCTTTTCCGGGGGGCGGTCGCCTTTTACAATGGGCAAATCGGCGTTTTGGCGACCATGTTCCTTTGCATCGAAACACCATGGCCAAGGCAACCTACAAAGACGCAGGCGTAGACCTGGAATTGTACGAACAGGCGATGCAGCGGCTGCCCCGATGGATGCATCGCACACGATGTCCACGCGTCATCGACCTGCCGCAGGGATTCGCGGGCTTGTTCCGACTCGACATGCCGGGTGGGCTGTTTGCCCGTCGGTACAAAAATCCCGTGCTCGTCTCGTGCACCGACGGCGTCGGCACGAAATTGAAGGTTGCCGCGGCAATGGGCAAATACGACACCGTCGGTATCGACCTCGTGGCGATGAGCGTCAACGACGCCCTCTGCTGCGGGGCGGAACCATTGTTCTTTCTCGATTACGTGGCAATGCCCAAGGACGACCCGGTAAAGCTGGAGCAGCTTGTCCGAGGCATCTCGGAGGGCTGTCTTCAAGCCGATTGTTCGCTGCTCGGCGGCGAAACGGCGATTCTTCCCGACTTGTACGCCCCGGACGATTTCGATCTGGCAGGATTCTGCGTCGGGGTGGTCGAGGCCGATGAGATCATCGACGGCAAAGGGATGGTTCCCGGCGACGTCGTATTGGGGTTGGCCTCGTCGGGCTTGCATTCCAACGGATACAGCCTCGCCCGCAAGGTCGTGTTCGACATCGCCGGTCTCACCGTCGAGTCGCCCGTCGAAGAACTTGGTTGCACCGCCGGAGAAGCCTTGCTGGAACCGACTCGAATCTACGTCAAGCCGATTCGCAGCGTCTTGCGACATTACCGAGTCAAGAAGGTCGTCCACGGCATCGCGCACATCACCGGCGGCGGCATCGACGACAACCTCGGCCGAATCGTTCCGAAGAACGTGCGAGTAGAGCTCCGGCGAGGTAGTTGGCCGGTGCCTCCGGTGTTTACATGGCTGCAACGCTTGGGCGAAATCGATGACGCCGAAATGGCCCACGTGTTCAACATGGGCATCGGAATGGTGCTGGTCGTCAGCAGCTACTACGCCGGAAGCATCATCCAACAATTGGCCAAACACGACATCCCGGCCTTCGAAATCGGGCAGGTCGTCGAGGGCGACGGCGACATCACGTGGATCGACTGAGTCGCGCGACGCCCAACGTCTCGCTCACGCCTTGGCAACGCTCAAGTACCGTTCAAACGGGTCGGTCCGGCCGCGTCCAGGGCCTCCAAGAGCTCGTCTTGCGTGTAGAAGCCGGTAAACACGATCGGCTCGTTCGGGCGTCCCGCCGGAAAGATCGCCAAAACGGGAACCTGCCGGAATCCCAGCCAATCGAGGAAGGTCGTCACCTCGGGGGCCTCGTCGGTCCAATCGGCTTGCAACAGAATGATCCGGTTCTCGGCGATCTTTTCACGAATCGGCTTCGTGTCGAGGACGGTAGCCTCGAGCGTCTTGCACGTGGCGCACCAATCGGCGGTGCAATCGATCATCACGGTATACTCGCCCGGCGGAACCTCGACCTTGTCGGCACCGCTTACGATCGTCTTGCCCTCGCGTGCCAATTTCCAAAGCACTTCCGATTCGGCCCGTCGCGCAAAACGCCCTTCCATGACGTCTAGTAAGCTACTCGGCAAGGCGGGATGCACGCGTTTCAATCCCGGGAACAAAACGATCCACACCAACGCCACGAACGCCGCGGCCTGAAGCCAACCGCGAAGACGGCTGCCGCGGCTAACCGTCGGCGACAGTCGCCCCACCCACCAGCAACCGGCCCAAATGGCGACCAATAAGCCGAAGGTGGGCGCCAAATACGAAAACCGCATGAATGTGAACAGGTAAACGACCGTGCCGAGCAGAACGAACCCCATCACCCGCTCGAACGTCTCCATCCACGCACCGGGCTTCGGCAAAAAGCCGATCAGTTTGGGAAACGCACCGATCAACAAGTAAGGCGAAGCCATGCCCAATCCGACGCTCATGAAAATCGCGAAGATCGTCGCGGGCGGCTGGCTCACCGCCCATGCCAGCGCCGTTCCCATATACGGGCCCGTGCACGGTGTCGCCAGAAAAGTGGTCAATACGCCTTTTGCAAAAGCACCGGCAAAACCTTCTTTTTGCGCGAGCTTGGCCGCTTTCGTTCCGCCTGCAAATCCCGGAATCGGGATTTGCCACACCCCCAAGAATGCCAACCCCATCGCAAACACCACGGCTGCCATGACGACATTGAAGGCGGGCAGCCGGAACAAGTGTCCCCACCCGAAATTCAGCATGACCGCCAACAGGGCGAGAACCAAAAAGACCGACAGCAGGCCCAACGAGTACCACAGGTTGAGCATGAAGGCGCGGCTTCGGCTCTCGCCGGCTTGTTCCACGAACGAAACGATCTTCAGGCCGATGACCGGCAAGACGCACGGCATGACGTTGAGAATCAATCCGCCGAGAAACGCCAACGCCATTTGGCCGAGCAGCCATTTTCGTTCGGAATGCAGCGCCATGTTCTGCGCCATGATCTCCGGATCGAATTCCGGGCCTACCAACGCCCGAAACAACGACATCCGGTACGATTGCCACGGCAGCTCCTCGCCGACTTCCATCGTCAATCCAGGAATCCCGAACGAAGCGCTCTCGGCATCCGGCGTTTCCGAGTCGCCCGCCTCTTGCT
>CAYVVR010000471.1:0-3616 GCA_964454655.1 uncultured Planctomycetaceae bacterium
CCTCGGCCGATCGACGGTCGGGGTTTTTTCGTGGACGATTCGAACGTGGGGGACGAGTCATGCGGGCGAAGCGGTGTTTGGCAACGGTCTTTGTCGTCGTCGGAACGGTCTTCTTGGGAACGACGGTCGCACACGGTCGAGAGACATCGGTTCAGATGGTGGCCTCTCCGCCGACGGAACGCCCGAACTCGCATTACGTCTCGAATCGTCCTCCCTTGACGGTCAGCCCCTTCGTCAAGCTGCCGATCGGTGCGATCCGACCGGCAGGCTGGCTCCGCACGCAATTGGAACTGGAACGGGACGGCCAGATTGGACATCTCGAGGAAATCTCGCGATGGCTCGACTTCGAACGCAGCGCGTGGACCGATCCAAAGGGGCAGGGGGAATACGGCTGGGAAGAAATGCCCTATTGGTTGAAGGGCTACGGCGATCTGGCCTACGTGCTGGGCGATGAGCGAATGATCGCAAACGCCCGACGCTGGATCGAGGCTGTGATGGCTTCGCAACGGGAAGACGGTTGGTTCGGGCCTCGCGGCTTGTTGACCAGCTTGGGCGGCAAGCCCGATCTTTGGCCGCACATGATCATGCTCAACGTGCTGCAAAGCTACTACGAGTACACGCACGACGCCCGGGCGCTCGAGGTCATGCTTGCGTACATGCGTTGGGAAAATACCTTGCCCGCAAGCGCCTTCGGTGAAGGATATTGGCCCAAGTTGCGGGCGGGCGACAACATCGAAAGCGTTTTTTGGGTGTACAACCGAACCGGCGAACCCTGGTTGCTCGATTTGGCGCGAAAGATTCATACCGGCATGGCACGATGGGATGAAGATGTCGTCAACTGGCACAACGTCAATATCGCGCAAGGGTTTCGGGCGGGGACGGTGTTCTGGATGCTATCGAAAGACGAAGGGCATTTGCTCTCGGCCGAACGCAACTGGCGCAAGGTCATGACCGAGTTCGGCCGCTTTCCCGGCGGCGGGTTCGTGGGCGACGAGAATTGCCGACCCGGCTACGTCGATCCCCGCGGCGGCATCGAGACCTGCGGCATCGTCGAGTTCATGCACAGCTACGAGATGCTCACCAAGATTACGGGTGATCCCGTGTGGGCCGAGCGTTGCGAAGAAATCGCGTTCAACACGTTTCCTGCGGCGATGATGCCCGATCAAAAGGGGCTGCATTACATCACCTGTGTGAACCAGGTGCAACTCGATCGGAACAACAAGTCGCCGGGCATTCAAAATCGCGGCATGATGTTCGCCTATTCGCCGCATGCGTATCGTTGCTGTCAGCACAACGTGTCGCACGGGTGGCCGTATTACGCCGAAGAACTGTGGACGGCGACGGCCGACGACGGCTTGTGCTTGTCGCTGTTTGCCGCGTCGACGGTGACGGCAAAAGTCGGCGAAGGGACCGAAGTGACCGTTCGCGAAGAGACCGACTATCCGTTCGACGAGACGATCCGCCTGACGATCGACACGCCCGCGGCGGTTCGCTTTGCACTGTATGTTCGCAAGCCGAGTTGGACGGATCGAATGGAGATCGCGGTGAACGACGAACAGCCCGCGGTCGTCGAGACGAAAGACGCCGGTTTCGTGCGGGTCGATCGCGAATGGCAAGACGGCGACCGTGTGACGATCGTCTTACCGATGTCGTTGCGGGTGACCCGTTGGCCCGACAACCAAAATGCGGCGTCGATCGCGTACGGTCCGCTTCATTTCTCGTTGCGTATCGAGGAACGTTGGGTGCCGTTCGGCGACGATCCGAATTGGCCCAATTGGGAGGTCTTTCCCGCCTCGCCTTGGAACTACGGTTTGGTCCTGGATGCCGAGGAACCGACCCGCGGCATGCGGTTGGTGCGCGCGGAGGGGCCGATTGCGGCACAACCGTTCACTCCCGAGAACGTGCCGCTTCGCTTGATCGTCAAGGCCAAACGCATTCCGCAGTGGAAGCTGGATCGACTGGGGATGATCGACAAATTGCAACCGAGCCCGGTACGTTCGGCCGAGCCGGTGGAAGAAATCACGTTGATTCCGATGGGGGCGGCGCGGCTGCGGTTGGGCATGTTCCCCGTCATCGGCGAAGGGCCCGACGCGCACGATTGGACGCCTCCGCCGGTTCCGCCCGCCTCGAAGTACACGGTGACGGCCTCGTATTGCTTCGCAAACGATCGCGTCGAGGCCGTCGGCGACGGGTTGGAACCGCAGAATTCGAACGACCATTCGATTCCGCGGCACACGTTTTGGCCGCACAAGGGAACGCAGGAATGGATCGCCTACACGTTCGATGAACCGAAGACGGTTCGGCAGGTCGCCGTGTACTGGTTCGACGATGAGCCGCAAGGGGGTTGCCGGGTTCCCGCTGCGTGGCGGATACTCTATCGCAAGGGCGATGCGTGGTTGCCCGTCGAAAACGTGACGCGCGATCCCGTCCGGAAAAACGCCTGGAATCGCGCGACGTTCGATCCGGTGACGACGACCGGGCTTCGGCTCGAGGTGGAACTTCAGCCGGGGTTTTCCGGCGGCGTACTTGAATGGAAGGTGGAATAGCGACCGAGTGGTGCGGATGGAACGAATCGATCTGGCGATCATCGGCGCAGGACGTGTCGGCAGGGCGTTGGGCCGCCTTCTGGTTCGCGCGGACTGCGTGCGCTCGGTTGCCGTGTACGATTGCGATCCCCAAGCCGCCCGGCAGGCAGCGGCGTTCATCGGCGATGCGCAGGCGGTATCGTCGCTTGCTGCGTTGCCTGGCGCGACGATCGTCGCCTTGACTGTTCCCGATGATGCGATCACCCGCGCGGCCGCGGCGCTGGCGGAATCGGACGCGATACCGACGACGGTCTTTCATACGTCGGGTGCGCACGACAGCGGCTTGTTGCAGCCGCTTGCCGAAAGGGGGGCGGCGGTCGCGTCGTTGCATCCGATGCGCAGCTTTGCGAGACCGGCCGAGGTCGTCGACACGTTTGCCGGTACGTTTTGCACGATCGAAGGCGACGCATCGGCGGTTCGTGTGCTCGAGGAATGGTTTTCCGCCTGTGGAGCCCGCGTGGTGACGATCGACCGCAACGTCAAACCTCTTTATCACGCGGCAGGCGTGTTTGCTTGCAACTACCTGGTGACGCTTACGGCGATTGCCGAACAGCTCTTGGAAGCCGCCGGTGTGGCCGAGGAAGATCGACGGCCGATGCTTGCGCCGCTGATCCGCGAAACGGTGGACAACTGGGCGAAGTCGAGCCCGCCGGAGGCGTTGACCGGTCCGATCGTCCGCGGCGACGAAGAAACGGTACGGCGCCATCTCGAGTCGTTGAGTGATCTGTCACCGGCGCTGGCCGATCTGTATCGCCGGTTGGGGGCGGCGACGCTTTCCGTCGCGTTGCAGGCCGGGTTGCCTGAGCCGACGGCCGAGCGTCTGCGGCGAATCCTCGGCGAGTCGCCCGATTTCTCATAGCAGCCCGTTGTGCCAGCGGTTTTTTCTGATGCGTGGTCGTTGGGGATCTGAAAGCCTCGGATTCGGCGTCAGTGCGGGCTCTTGTTCCAAGAAGCAAAAAGCGGCGGCCGGCGAACGGATTCTTCTGGGGCCGAGTATTGTGCTTGCACGGCAAGACTCAAGGTTGACTGAA
>CAYVVR010000472.1:0-3614 GCA_964454655.1 uncultured Planctomycetaceae bacterium
GGGCATCGGCGTAGGCACAACACACGTACAGCTCACACAACCCCGAAACGATTTCGCAGCCGTGATCGCGCAATCGCAAGCCCGTGAAATCGTCGGTCGGATGGCGACCGCCTAGCAGGTAATAATCCCCCAGTCGCTCCGCCCATTGCAGGTATTTTTGTTCTCCGGTCAACCAATACAAACGCGACAGCACTTGAAGCTGTTCGCCGTTCACCTCGACGTTCGTCGATGGAATGTTTCCGTAGGGTGTTTCTACCGGAGCATATTTCCAGATATCATCTTCGATCTCCAGCAAGCGATCGAGCCACGGGCTCGGCCCCAACCATTCGGTCAACGGAAGCAGCCCGTCCTTTACGTACTCCGACGCATCGAAAATGATGGCGTCCAAATCGACTTCATCTCGCAAGAACCCGTGTTTACTGAACGAGTACACATCGGGCATGCTGCCCACGCGACTGGTCACCCGGCGTTCCGTCTCGAGCATTTGACGCATGCGTCCCTGCAACAGCTCCCGGTCGGTCAGGGCGCACGTCAACACCATGAACGGATAGTTATCGGCCGCCGAATCTCGCCCGTTCCAGATGTCTTTGCTTTCCCGCAAGTTGCGGGGAATGAGCCCCGTTTCGGGATCGGCATGGGCAAGCCATCCGTCCACGAACTTGCGGCAGCGAAACAACATCTCGTTGGCAACGCGACCGTTCTTTTCTGCGGCCAGAAACGCCCTTTCGAGGCTTGCGTCGTCGCAAGCAGGCCGCGAAATCTCCCCCTCTCCTGCCCACAGGCCGGCCATCTCGGGATACGCCAGGGCAAATCCTCCGTCGATCGGCCCGCGACCACGTACCACGGAACTCGTGGGTTTCAGCGTTGCGGTCAACGTCACCGTTCCCCCTTGCCGATCGCGCACGACCACACGCACGCCTGAGAGAAAAGCAGCTTTTCCCGGCCCGGCCGTCACGCGTACGATGCGATGCTTGGTATCGCCGTTCGGCGTCTCCAACTCCACGAGTTTCATCCATCGGAATCCGTCGAATCCTTCGTATCGCAGCGGTTGCCGCGTGTTTCCCGAGATGAGCCAAGCCGTCCGCTCGTCGTTCTTGCAACCCATGTTTCCTTCCAACACGGCCGTCCCGCTCCATCGACCGCCGACGACAATCTCGACGTCGAATCGCCCCAACCAGGCATAGCGAACACCTGCGTACGTTTGCGATGTATCAGGATCGCACAAGGCCACTTCGCTTTTCGCCACAGCCTGCGTTGCCGGCTCCGTCGCACGAGCAGAAACCGCCACAAGCGTCGTCGCCGATGCAAGCAACAACCCTAGAATCACGTGGTGCCTCATCCCCGTTCCCTTGTGCTGCACGTCGCATTGCATTGCCATGGCGTCGATCTCGCTCAATAATCCGATGGAAGTCATCGCCCTCACTAACCGGCGGATCGCGCCGGCCATTGTGTTTGCGGATCACCCCATTTGCAATTGATTTGTTGATTCCATTTCCTCGTGCGACCGTCTCAAGCCGTCGGAACATCGCACACGTTTATCAGCCGAAAGCCCCGAAGATGTCCGTCAATTCTTTGTTTCCCCTGTCGCAACTCGACGACGTGTCGAACGACGTGCGCACCCGCGGCCCGGGACCGCAAGGTGAATTGCCGTTTTCCGACGCATTCTTGCGTCACCGCCCCAGCGGCGACGCCTTCGGACTGACACAAGACGTCGGCATGGGCTGGTCGCCGGAATTGCTCACCGATCCCCAGGTGCTCATCATCAGTACCTTGGGCGGACTGCGAGAAGCGTCGGGAAAACCGATCGCTCTCGGCTATCACACCGGCCACTTCGAACTCGACGAAGCGATCCGCCACGCCGCCGACACCTTACGGACTCGCGGGGCCGTGCCGTTCGCCGCCCATTGCACCGACCCTTGCGACGGCCGAACCCAAGGCACAGCCGGAATGTTCGACAGCCTGGCCTATCGGAACGATGCCGCATCGGTGTTGTGCCGACTGGTTCGGTCGCTGCCCACGTGCGATGCCCTGATCGGTGTCGCGACCTGCGACAAGGGACTTCCTGCCGTCATGATGGCATTGGCGTCGAATCGACAGCTTCCCGGCGCCCTGATTCCTGGAGGCGTAACACTGCCCACCGCAAACGGCGAAGACACCGGTAAGACGCAATCGATCGGTGCGCGATACGCCCGAGGCGAAGTCACGCTCGAATATGCCCGCCGAACGGCCTGCGCCGTTTGTGCTTCGTCCGGCGGTGGATGCCATTTCCTGGGGACGGCCGCATCTTCCCAAGTTGCCGCCGAAGCCCTCGGTTTGACATTGCCGCACGCGGCCCTCGCCCCTTCGGGACAACCGATTTGGCACGCGATTGCCTCCCAAACGGCAGAAGCCGTTCTGTCGATGAGACTTCGCGGCGAGAACCTCGCTGGCGTGCTGACCGACGACGCCCTCCACAACGCGATGGTCGTTCACGCCGCATTCGGCGGTTCGACGAACATGATCCTACATCTACCGGCGGTCGCCTTTTCCGCCGGATTGACGCGTCCGACGATCGACGATTGGGTTCGCATCAACCGTTCGGTTCCTCGTCTCGTCGACGCCCTACCCAACGGGCCTCAGAACTTCCCAACGTTGTTCGTGTTTCTCGCGGGCGGCGTGCCCGAGGTCATGTTACATCTGCGAGAAGCCGGACTTCTCCGCCTCAACGCTCGCACGATCACCGGCCACCGACTCGAACAAGTTCTCGAATGGTGGGAAGGCTCTTCTCGCCGCAGACGACTGCGAGACCTTCTCTACGAGCGAGAAAACATCGATCCCGATCAGGTCATCTTTTCGCCGGAACAAGCCAGGTCGTACGGAATCACCAGCACCACGTGCTTCCCGCGGGGCAATCTCGCGCCCGAGGGTTCCGTCGTCAAGAGCACCGCCATCGATCCCCGAAGTCTCGATGCCGACGGCGTCTATCGCCACACCGGTCCCGCCCGCGTGTTTACTACCGAAGAAGCGGCCATCGCGGCGATCAAAGGAAACACCGACCGTCCGATCCGCCCCGGAGACGTGATCGTGCTCATGGGCCGCGGCCCGCTCGGCGCCGGGATGGAGGAAACGTACCAGTTGACCGCCGCCCTTCGTCATCTTTCCTGGGGCCATGAAGTCGCTCTCCTGACCGATGCACGTTTTTCCGGCGTAAGCACCGGTGCCTGCATCGGTTGGATCACCCCCGAGGCCTTGGCCGGCGGCCCGCTGGGCAAGCTGCGTGACGGGGATCGTATCCGCATCGTCATCGACGGCCCTCGTCTCGAAGCCCGCGTCGATTTCGTCGGCACGGCCGACGAGCCCCTTGAACCAGAATCGGCCGTCTGCATCCTGGCCGAACGCACTCCCCATCCGGAGCTGGCCCCCGATCCGCGTCTACCGGCGCAAACCAAGATTTGGGCGGCACTTCAGCACCTTGGGGGTGGCCCCTGGGCCGGGGCCGTCTTTGACGCGGACGCCATCCTGCGAGCGATCGCCGATCCCCCCTCTTCTGGGCAATCGTAGGACGGTTCAGGACACGCTGTCACGAATTTTTGATCAGCGGCAACTCCTTGCCCAACCAATGATTAGCACGCTTC
>CAYVVR010000473.1:0-889 GCA_964454655.1 uncultured Planctomycetaceae bacterium
CCCAACAACCGGCCCCCCCTGCCGACGGCACCGTGGCGACCGCCCGAAAGTCCGCCGGTCGGCTGTCTCCGGCTGAGGCCGCCCGGCAGGCCTTGGACCGATTGCCGCTTCAAGTGATGGGCGAACAGGACCGCGCCGACGTGTTGGCGGTTCTGTCGAACGTCACGATCTATCACCAAATGCCCATCCGGACGATCGAGTGCAGCCCCGACTTCTACCGCTTTTTGGTGGAACACCCCGACGTGATCGTGAGCGTGTGGCAAATCTTGGGGATCACGCAACTCGAAGTGGCTGTCGACGACGCATCGGTGTTCCACATCAACGACCACCAGGGAACCACGGCCGTCGCGCGATTTCTTTACCGAAGTCCTAGTCTCCACGTCATTTATACCGAGGGGGCCTACGACGGCGCATTGCTTCCGAAGCCGGTTCGCGGACGGACCCTGTTGCTGTTGAATTCCAGTTACATCCGCGATGCCGAAGGCCGCGCGCTGGTCATGTGCCGGCTCGAGGTCTTCATGCAGGTCGAACGGAAGGGCGTCGCCTTGATCGCCAAGGCCCTGTACCCCCTGGTTGCGGGAATGGCGGAAACGAACTACACCCAGACGGTTGGCTTTTTGAACTGGCTGAACCGCGCAGCCCGCGAAAAACCGGGGGCCATGCTCCGCCTAGCCGCGAACCTGGAAAACGTCAGCGACGAGACGCGGCAGACGTTTTCCAACTATCTCAGTGCGATCGCGTTACCCCCTGAAGCGGGCACATCGCCCCTCCCGCAAACTGCCGAGTCGGGCACCGATTTACCGCTTCCCATCGAAACTTTGCCTCAGGCACGCATCACCACCGACGCGGCGGCGTCGACCGAAGCCCCCTCCGTCGAGCTTCGCCTGCG
>CAYVVR010000473.1:899-3599 GCA_964454655.1 uncultured Planctomycetaceae bacterium
CGGGTGATTCCCGACTCGGCCGAACGGCCTACCCGCGAGACGATCGAGCGGTAAGCCCCCATCTTACCCATCCTTCCCGACCAGAAATGGCAACCCAAAAAAGCGATTTTGCGCGTGCCGTTTTGTCAAAGTTTAACGATTGCACGGCCGATACCGGTGGTAAGGATTTCCCGGATTGCGTCCTGCGCCGGGCAACCCAGCTTTTTTGAAAAACACCCCTCCACCGAAGTACCTGTGAGAGAGTCGAGAACGATGTGGCAACGCGATCGGCGGCACTGGATGGGAATTGTGGCCTTAGCGGCAACGGCATTATTCGGATGCCGACCGCAGATGCCCTTTTATCTCCATGAGGACGGCGATCTTTCCCACTATGTCGACAAGGCGACCGAGATCGACTATCCCGACGTCGAGTCGGAAACTCTCGCCGAGGTCGATCAGGCCTTGCCTCCGCTGACGGTCGAAAACAACGAGGTCAAAGAGTACTGGGACCTGTCGTTGGAAGAGGCCGTGCGCATCGCCTTGGAGAACAGCAAGGTCTTTCGCAGTCTGGCCCAACCCGACGTGGGCGTGCCGCGGATTCCCGAGACGTCGATCACGCTCAACCCTGCCGGGGCGGGTTCGGTGTACGATCCGGCCATTCAAGAGAGCGATCCTCGCTTCGGTGTTGAAGGCGTCTTGTCGGCATTCGACGCCTCGTGGAGCACGCAACTGTTCTGGCAGCAAAACGACATTCCCCAGAACGTGGCCGGTTTCGTGACGCTCTTCCGGCCCTCGGCGTTCCGACAAGATCTCGGCTCGTTCCAAACCAGTGTATCGAAAACGTACGCGACCGGCGGCACGTGGTCGTTGTCGCACTCGGTCGACTACGAATGGAACAACGCCGGTGCCAGCCGGCAATGGCCGAGCGACTGGTCGGCCAACCTGCAAGCCGGATTCCGCCAGCCGTTGTTGCAAGGGGCGGGCGTGACCTTCAACCGCATCGCCGGCCCGCAAGCGATCCCCGGTTTTTACAACGGTGTGCTGCTCGCCCGCATCGAAGGCGACCAACGACTGACCGAATTCGAACAATCGGTTTCGTCGCAACTCCTTCAGGTCGAACAAGCCTATTGGACCTTGTACTTGGCTTATCGCCAGTTGAATACGGCATTGACCGCACGTGATGCCGCATTGCAGACGTGGCGTCAGGTGCGAGCGAAGTACGAGGTCGGCGGCCGCGGCGGTAGCGCCCAAGAGGAAGCCCAGGCTCGCGAGCAGTATTTGGCCTTCCGCGCGGCGGTCGAGCAGGCCCTGTCGAACTTGTACAAGGCCGAAAACAACCTGCGCTACTTGATGGGGCTCGCCGCCACCGATGGAAGGTTGATCCGCCCGAGCGACGAACCTTCCCGCGCCCGCGTCGAGTTCGACTTCCACGAAGTCCACGCCGAGGCGATGGTCCGCAACCCGGCCTTGCGGCGTGAGAAGTGGCGCATCAAGAAAGCCGAACTGGAACTGATCGCGGCCAAGAACTTCCTGCTCCCCCGGTTGGACGCCTTCGGGTCGTACCGCTGGGAAGGCATCGGCGACGACCTGCTCGATTCGAGCAACGCCACGTCGAACGCCTACGGCTCGCTCACCTCGGGCAAGTATGAAAACTGGCAGTTGGGCTTGGACTTGACCATTCCGCTGGGCTTCCGCAAAGAGATGGCCGCGGTTCGCAACGCCCAACTCAAGCTCGCCCGCGAACGGGCGATCCTCCAGGAACAAGAACTCGAGGTCTCGCACCAGATCGCGTGGGTTCTGCGTGAGATCGACGAGTACTACAAGATCGCCGAAACGAACTACAACCGGGCGGTCGCAGCCTACGCCGAAGTCAAGGCCGTCAGCGCCATGTACGACGCCGGAACGGCGACGCTCGACTTGCTGTTGAACGCGCAACAACGTCGGGCCCAAGCCGAAATCGAGTACTTCCAGGCGATCACGAAGTACATGTTCGCAATCAGCCAGTTGCATTACCGCAAGGGCACGTTGCTTGAGTACAACGGCGTCTACTTGACCGAAGGTCCTTGGCCGCAAAAGGCCTACTTCGACGCCCTTCGGCGTGCCAAGGCTCGCGACGCCGGTCACTACTTCGACTACGGCATCACGAATCCGCCGGTGTTCAGCCGGGGCACCTATCCGCAACACGTGGGGGCGGCGACGGGTGTCGAGCCGACCGAAGCGGGCGACGACGTCTTCCTGCCGGAAGATTTGCCCATGCAGCCGGTTCCGCGTTCCGATGACGCCACCGACGAAGCCTCGCCCAGCCCCGTACCGGAAGGCGATCCGCAAGCCCGGCACGTGACGGATGTCGATTTGAACGAGGTCTACGTGGAAGACACCCCGGACATCCCGGCCGATGCCGACGCGCTCGCGACCCTCGGCCGGATGACCGCACGCAACCCGGCAATGGCCGACGGGCAAGTTCAGCCGGTCGGTTATCAAGCCATCGCCACCGACGGTCCGGCATCGGCGACGGCCTCCGGCGACCAATGGACGGCCCGCCGCTCGTCGCCGTAATTCGCGCGAACCGTCATTCGTCGAGACCGGTCATAAACAGGATCACCCCTTCTTCCGGCGGACGGTCGAAGGGGTGACGTTCTCTCCCTCGGGGGCGTTCGGCAGAACGTCGCGGCCGCCTCCCCCCGGGGGTTGCAATCGGCCCACAGTTTGTTAAATAATTGA
>CAYVVR010000474.1:0-2892 GCA_964454655.1 uncultured Planctomycetaceae bacterium
GTCGCCCAAGCGAGGATGTTTCTTTCGGTTGCCCCCAAGTTGGTGGGTCATCTTTCTTCAAACCAAAGTAGAATGGTAACGGAGGACCGACCGGCGGACGGATCGGCCGGTGCCTCTACCGATTGCCTCGCCGCCGACATTCGACGGCGACTCAGGTTCTGAACCGGTCTCGATTTCAGCATGACAGCCCCCCGCGACAATGCATCGCCCGCGACGGCGGCCGACAACGCCGGTGCGGACGCTCGCCGAACCCGGCCGTTTACGGCGCGGTTGGGCCGCTTCGTGCTTCGATGGTGGGCGACCGCCGCTGCCTTGGCCTTGGGGCTGGCCGTAACGCTGCTGTTGTGGCGGTTCGCCATCTTGCGGGAACAGGGGCGGTTGTTCGGGCAGTTCCGTTCGAACGCGGCCGATCGGGTGCAGGCGATCAAGGCACGCGTGCTGCGCGACGTCGATGCCGGGCACTTCTTGAACGCGTTTTACGCCGGGTCGCAAGAGGTCACTCGCGACGAGTTTCGCGCGTTTTGTCGGCCGCTGTTCGAGCGGTACGGCGAGGTCCGCGCGGCGATGTGGATTCCTCGCCTCACGCCGGAGGATCTACTTACGCTCCACACCCGCATGGAGGAAGAGGAACGTATCCGCAATTTCGAAGTGTGGGAATGGCAGCAGGACGAGCCGGTGATCGCCTCGACGCGGGCGGAAATTTTCCCCGTTCTGTACGCCGAAGGGCAAAACGACGTCTCGTGGTGGGTCGGCTACGATCTGGGAAGCGATGCCGAATTCTTGGACGGCCTGCGGCGCACCTGTGCCCGGGCCGACACCACCTTGATCGAATGCAACCGCTTTTTCGACCGCATGGTCGTTCCCAGCGAATACGCCGCAGCGACGGACGACGGTTGGTTTTCGTCGCCGGCCGAAAAGGCCGGTCGCATCCCGCCGCCTCTTCCTCGGGAAGAACTAGCCGATCGCCACGGGGTGATGATTTTGACACCGGTCTTCAGCGGCGAGGGAATCGGCCCCGACGAAGACGCCCGGTATCACCTTTTGGGCGTGGCCGCCGTGGTGGTCGATGTCGATCGGCTGATCGATGCCGCATTGCCCGAGTTCCTTCTCGATCCCGGCATCGTGATGAACATCGAAGACCAGTGGTCGGTCGAGGGCGATCGGGTGCTGTATCGCGATCCGGGCTTCGATCCCGACGCCCCGCCGGTTCGCACGTTGTTGCGACCGCTGCAATGGACCGAGATGGTCCAATTGGCCGGTCCCACGTGGGCGATCGAGTGTCGGGCGTTACCTTCGTTCGCCGGGCAACGTCAAAGCTGGACGTCGTGGACGATCTTGGCCATCGGCATTGCGATGTCGCTGGCGGTGGCCATGTACGTGAACGTGTTGGCGGGCCGGGCGATGACCGTCTCGCAACTGGTCGTCGAACGCACCGCCGAATTGAAAGAGGCGAACCGCAAGCTCAAAGAAGAGATCGCCGAGCGGGAACGCGCCGAAGCGGTCATCCGCGATGCCCAGGCCTTGTACATGTCGCTGGTCGAAAGCCTGCCGTTGCACGTGTTGCGCAAAGACCTCGACGGCAAGTTTACCTTTGCCAACAGCTCGCTGTGTGAATTGCTGGGCCTTTCGTTGGATGAGATACGCGGCAAGACCGACTTCGATTTCTATCCGCCCGACTTGGCCTCGAAATATCGGCAAGACGATCGCCGCGTGATCGAGACGGGTGAGATCTTCGAAGACATCGAAGAACACGAACGCGACGGCGAAACGCATTTCGTGCAGGTCAAGAAGTCGCCTGTGCGCGATGCCGACGGCCGCATCGTCGGTGTGCAGGCGGTGTTTTGGGACGTGACCGAGCAGAAGTTGGCCGAAGAGGGGCTCAAGCGGGCGAAAGAGGCCGCCGAGGCCGCCAACCGGGCCAAGAGCATCTTCTTGGCCAACATGAGTCACGAAATCCGCACCCCGATGAACGCCATCTTGGGAATGGCGGAACTGTTGGCCGAAACGGAACTCTCGGAAGAACAACGCGAATACGCCCAAATCATCAAAGAAGCCGGCGAATCGCTGCTGTCGATCATCAACGACATTCTCGATTTCTCGAAGATCGAGGCGGGGCGGTTGGACCTCGATCGAACGTCGTTCGCCCTCCGCGAAAGCCTGGGCGACACGATGAAGGGGCTGGCCGTCAAGGCGTATCGCAAGGGCATCGAGCTGGCCTACCGCGTCGATCCGCGCGTACCCGAGACGGTCGTCGGCGATCCGTTGCGATTGCGGCAGGTGATTACGAATCTTGTCGACAATGCCATCAAGTTCACCGAAGAAGGCGAAGTGGTCGTCGAGGTCGAACTGGCCGAGCAGCAGGACGATTCGGTCGTCTTGGTATTCCACGTGCGCGACACGGGCATCGGGATTCCGCCCGAAAAACAGCAGGCCATTTTCGAGGCGTTCGAGCAGGCCGATTCGAGCACCACGCGCCGTTACGGCGGAACGGGGTTGGGGCTGGCGATCAGCTCGCGTCTGGTCCAGTTGATGGGCGGAACGCTCAGCTTGAAAAGCGAAGTCGGCAAGGGCAGCACGTTCACCTTCCAGGTTCGCCTCGACGTCGCAGCGGAAGGCCGCCAGGTCGAGTACCAGTTTCCGCCGCGCGATACGCCGCTGTTGGTCGTCGACGACAACGAAACGAACCGCCGCATTCTGGCCGAGATGATCGGCAACTGGGGCTTGGCGACGACGACGGCCGGCTCGGCCGCCGAGGCGCAACGTCACATCGAGCAGGCGGCCGCCGCCGGGAAACCGTTCGAGCTGATCGTCACCGATGCCCACATGCCCGAGGTCGACGGCTTTTCGCTGTGCCGCCGATTGCGCGACGATCCGAAGACGGCCGATGTGCCG
>CAYVVR010000474.1:2902-3592 GCA_964454655.1 uncultured Planctomycetaceae bacterium
CGATCATCGTGTTGACCTCCGGCGACGGAATGGACGATTTCCGCCGACGCGACGAGCTGCGCCTGGCGGCCGTGCTGCGCAAGCCGGTGAAACAGTCGGAGCTGTTCGATGCGGTCGCCGAGGCCTTGGGCACGAGCCCGCGTCGTCTGCCGATCGCCGACGAAATCGAGCCGCGAATCCCCGATTTGCCGCCGTTGGAAATCCTGTTGGCCGAAGACAGCGAGTTCAACCGCAAGTTGGCCGTTTCGTTGCTGGAGCGGCGAGGGCACCATGTGACGGTGGCGGAAAACGGACGCCAAGCGCTCGATCGGTTGGCCGAGCGGGAATTCGACGTCGTCCTGATGGACATCCAAATGCCCGAGATGGACGGCTTCGCCGCGACGGCTGCGATCCGCAAAAGCGAGCAGGCCGACGGCAAGCACCAACCGATCATCGCCATGACCGCCCACGCGATGAAGGGCGATCGCGAGCGGGCGTTGGCCGCCGGAATGGACGGTTACGTCGCCAAGCCGATCCGCGTGGGCGAGCTGTTCCGGACGATCGCCGAGGTTCTCGTGCGATTCGGACGGCTGCCTGAATCGACGCTCACTTTTCGAGCAGTTCGAGCGGCAGTGGAAAGCCGCCCAGCGCTACGGGCGGCCGTTGAGCTGCGTGCTGCTGGACATCGACTTCTTCAAGTCGATCAACGAC
>CAYVVR010000475.1:0-3585 GCA_964454655.1 uncultured Planctomycetaceae bacterium
GCGATTCGATGCCCCGTCGCCACACCGGTAGCTGCTCCCTGCCGGTGCCGCTCTTTCCCAAAGCCCGCACCCTAGGCAATCGGGACGACCGGCTGATTGCGCAAGACGCCGCAATCAACGCGACCGCCCCGAACCGCCCCATCCCGAAAGTCCCGTGCGTTACTCCGGGTGGGCGTCAATACCCGAGGTCCGAATGAGTAACCGTGCGACAACGGCAAGCCGGTTACCCGAACGGCTCATTTCAGAAAATCACCGACCAGGTCGGGACGTTCGACGGCGTTCGGCGGAACCCATCCGCTTTGATCGCGTTCACGCTTGATCCGCCACGCCTCGGCTGCGCTTTTGGCGTGTTTTTCCGTTCGGTGATCGAGCGGCCAATTGGGATCCGGCGTGTGGGCCTCTTTGAAGATCGCCAGCGCCTTTTCAACAAGGTCCGGTCGAGCCGATGCCAAGTTTTTCGTCTCACCCGGGTCGGCCTCGAGGTCGTAAATCTCAACCGGCTTCGTGACGCCGTTACGAACCGCCTTCCACTTACCGAAGCGAGCCGCTTGGATTCCCCCCTTCCCTTCGTGCAGTTCCCAGTAGAAGTAATCCCGCTCGGGTACCTTGCCGCCTTTGAGGTATTCGACCAACGAAACGCCGTCGGTACGGTATCCCGGAGGCGGCGTGATGCCGCTGAGTTCGACGAATGTCGGCATGAGATCCCAAAACGCCCACGGTTGATCATCGACGCGGCCGGCAGGCACGTGACCCGGCCACCACGCGAGGGCGGCTTGGCGCAACGCCCCCTCGTACATTCCGCGTTTGAACCCGCGAAGCCCGTTGCTGGCCTGTTTGAACAACCGTCCCATTTCCGATTGAGGACTGAACGACGACCCGTTGTCGCCCGCGAAGATCACCAGCGTATTTTCGGCAATCCCCAGTTCGCGAAGCGTATCGAGCAACTCGCCGACGTCGGAATCCAGTCGCGTCACCTGCGCCGCATAGGCCTTTTGCTGTTCGGTCCATGGCTTGTCACGGTAAATGCCGTAATCGTCGATTTCGTGACGACCGTGAGGAAGGGTGACGGCGTAGAAAAGGAAGAACGGCTCGTCGGCGTGCTCACGCACCCAACGAATGACGTCGCGTTGAATCAACTCCTGGGCATAAATCTTGCCGACACCGCGGCCGTCGTTACCGGGCAAGATGAATGGCTGATCGTCGTCGTACAAGTACGTCGGAAAATACGAATGCGCATGACGCTGGCAGTTGTATCCGAAGAAATGGTCGACTCCTTGCTTCAGCGGACTACCACTTGTCGTGAAGTACCCCATGCCCCATTTTCCCATCGTGGCGGTTGCGTAGCCACCCGACTTGGCGACTTCGGCGATCGTCACGACGCCGTCGGGAAGCGGCAACTGCCCCTCCGGCGGAACCTCGTAATTTCCTCGAATCGGACAATGCCCCGTGTGCAACCCCGTGAAAAACGAAGCACGACTGGGCGCACACACGGAATCACCACAATACGCTTGCAGGAACCGAGTGCCCTCCGCTGCCATGCGATCTAGACAAGGCGTCTGGATCAATTCTTGCCCGTAGCACCCCAGGTCACCTTGGGCGATGTCGTCGCTCAAGATGAAAATGAAATTCGGCTTCTTGGTCTCGGCGTGTGCCCACGTCCCCATCGCAACGCAAACGGCGATCGCAACCAAAGCCACGATGCCGCCTCCAACGATGCGCCTTCTCATGGATGAACTCCTCCCATGTCGCAAGTGAAATACCTACACGTAACCGATGGGAAACGATCGCGACGCCCGACATTGTCGACAATGCGACATTGTAAACGGAACTTCGGGTTATCTCTACATGGCCGATTTCGTCAGCGACGAACCCGAAACCACGAGCGGTATCTTGTCGCGTACCGAATCTCCCAAATTGAGGAGATCGCCGCACGAAACGTGAGCTTCCCCATTTCGAGACGGTCGACATGGCCGAGAGCGAGTGCGGACGCATGCAGATCGTGTTTGCCGCACACCTCTTTACTTTGCATACCCACCAAACAGTAAGAAAAATCGCTGCATTTCGGATCGCTACCGACATACACTAACAGCCGGTTTGCGTGTTGATCGTGGGCGTTGAAATGCCCGTCGGCACGGAAAACCACGACAGTTCGGTCCCCGATAGTCTGTGCAAAAATCGAATCCTCGTGCGGTCGCCCGGCAAAAAAACGCATCGGTGCCTGCCTCGACCTTCAAATTGCCGCTGCCGCCGAAGGATCGTCTCCGAAAAGCTTTTCACACAACGAGGTCCTACCATGATTGCCCGCGTGTGGCTTGGGGTGACGTTTGTTCTTACCGCTTCGCAAGTGTGGGCCGTCGATTTCCATCGCGTTGCAGAAACCGGCATCACCGGAGGGCTGGCGGTCGTCGTGGGCACCGACGATCCCTCGTCGATCGATCCTTTGCTTCGCTGCCCTTCGTTCGTCATCCAGTACGTCGATACCCACCAACCCCGCTTGGACCGCATCGCCCGATTCCTTCGCGAAAAGCATCTGTACGGTCGCGCGACCGTCGCCCGGTTCGACGGAACACGACTTCCCTACGTCGATAACCTGGTCAACCTATTGGTTGTCGAGTCCGGCAGCGTCTCGTTGCGAGATGAAGAGATTTTGCGCGTTTTGGCACCGCGAGGCGTCGCCTGGATCGGCGACCGAAAACTCGTCAAAGCGGTCCCCGCCGGAACCGGCGAATGGACACATCACATGTTCGACGCTACCGGCATCGGAAGCGGAAACGACAGCACGCTCCGCCGTCCACGCAGCATGCAATGGCAATCGGGCCCCGAGTATTCCCGCAGTCACGAAAATATGTCGAGCGTGAGCGCCGTCGTCAGCGCCGGGGGCCGTATCTTTTCGATCGTCGACGAAGGCCCGGCGGCGTCGATCTATTTGCCCTCCGACTGGCAATTGGTCGCGCGCGACGCCTACAGCGGCGTGCTTCTCTGGAAGCGGTCGATCTCCAGTTGGCACGCGCGGCTGTTTCCGCTCAAGTCGGGTCCTCTGCAACTCCCCCGTCGACTAGTCACCGACGGCGACCACGTGTACACGACGCTCGATTTCGACGGCCCGATCCATCAACTAGACGCCGCTACCGGCGAAACGAAAGCCGTCTTTACCGAAACCGACCATGCCGAAGAGATTCTGCACGTCGACGGCAAAATCATCGCCGTCGTCCACACCGAGTCGGCCGGCGCCCCCTATCTTGGACGCCTTCCCTCCGGCTTCCCCACGTCTCTGTTTGCGGAACAAAGCGTAAACTTGGCAGGCGACCGAGCCGTTGTCGTCGTCGACGCCCGTTCGGGACGAACGCTTTGGAAAACGTCGCCGGGCCCGTTCATTCCTCTTACGGTCGCCGCCGACCACCGAAGCGTTTACATCCTGCGAGGCAATCGCTTGGTTTCCTTGAATCTCGCCGACGGCCGCGAAAACTGGAGCATCGAGGCCAACGATCGCTCCCCGCGATTCGGCACATGTTCGGGACCGGTTTTGCTGACGTACGAAAACCTCGTTTTCACGGCAATCGGGGGCACTTTGACGGCCTACGATTC
>CAYVVR010000476.1:0-3574 GCA_964454655.1 uncultured Planctomycetaceae bacterium
GAGCAATACCGGTGTTGCCGAACGCCCGTGGCCCGGCGATTCGGCGTCGTATCGCCGATCAAAACCGCAGCAGTCGATCGGGGAGGACGCCGCGTAGGCGGTCCCACAAGCGAGCCGAACGGTCGGGCGGCTCTTCTTCGGCCTTCGGCGTGGCGGGTTTTTTCGGCTCGGGCAACACGCTGGAGACTAACCCGGAAGGCGGCACGTTCGCCATCAAGTACCGCGCCCAGTAGTCGTCCAACACACGCAGGCAATCGGCGATTTCGCCGGTCGAATACTTGGCCTCGGCAGGGGCGATGCGTTTGAACAAGGCGACCCGCTCCGACTTGCTGAAAGCCAAATCGCACAACCGCAGGTCGTCGATCCACACGACGCCTCGGCCGGCCAACGCCAAGCGGATGCGCAGCGGCGACAGATCGGCGGTAGGCAGGTCTTTGACTTCGACCATCACCGGCGCCCACTCGGGACCGATCTGCGGGACGGGGCGGCCGGTGTCGGAGATGCCGATTTCGGCGTACCGGACGAGCGGTTGATCGCCGTGCCGTCCTTCGATGAACACGCGCACCGGCACACGGCCCGAGGGATCGGCCGTCCGCAGCCACATCGAGACGGTCAATCGTCCGGTCTTGGGCGGGGGAATCTCGCCCGAGAGGACGGCCACCGGACCGCCTGCGCTTTCCAGCTTGAGGGCGTAGGCTCCGGCCTGCTTCTGTTCGGCGTCGAGCGTGACGCGCGTATCGCGACTGGTGTAGATTTCCCAGTCGGGTAGTTTACCTTCGGGGCCGGGAACTTCGTCGAACCCGGCGTTCGCCGGGGCGTCCAACAACGGCGGCGAGCGAAGGGTCGCGGCTCGGTCGCTGATCTCGGCGATGCGGCGGCGTAGATCGGCATCGACCTCTTCGGACCAGCGCACCTGCGGATCGGCGAAATCGATCAACGGCGAATCGAATCGCACGGCGAGCAAGTCGTACGCGTCGAGCGACGCTTGCCAGCGGATCGTGTCGCCCGTCCGCTCGATACCGGCGACGGTTCGCGTGCCGGTCAATTCCTCCACCCGCACCGCAGGCGGCGCCCGCAACGTGATCGAAAAGGTCACGGGGAAGGGCGCTTCGTTCACCAGGTACGCGTAGGTGTGGTTTCCTTGTCGGGCGTACCGCAAGACGACCGGTTGCGTCGTTCCCGAAGGGGGAACGAACGTGCGGAAGGGGATTCCCGGCAGTTGACGGTAGGCGGCGACGATCGGGCGCAGGGCTTCTTCTTCGCCGACGGGAACGCGCCAACCGCCGTCGCACAACCAGTGGGCGTCCAGTTCGGCCAAGGCTTGAACGAATCGCTTGCGGTTGCGGTAATCGGTAGGCAACGGCTGCGTCAATAGCCAAGTGAACGTCGGTTGGACGGGGCTGCGCCGATCGAACGAGGCCACGTGGAACTCGTTCGGCAGGTGGAAAAACAAGAAGCCCGGCGTCGACGATTGTTGCCGCCAATCGAACTCGGAGAACAATCGCTCGATTTCGAATTCGACCGGTTCGAGCCCGGGCCGGTCTTCGAACAACCGCTTGGGACGTAAGAACACGATGCCCGGCTGCGTCGCCATCGTCTGAGCGTCGAGCCCGAGTTCCAGGAAGACTTCTTCGGCGCGGGGAACGTTCTCCAGCGAAGGACGCAGGCGGTTGTTCCATTCGGTACCGGAAAACAGCGTGCCGCCGAGCACGAGGAGCTTTCCGTCGGGCCGTGCGGCGGTCATTTCGTGATGGATGCGGGTCAGTAGACTGTGGACGCGTTGGGCCCGCCACTGCAACCACGCCTGGCGATATTCTCCCAACAGCAAATGCGCCCGTTGGGCGAATCGATCGGGACCGCCGGAATCGGGAATCTTGATGCCGGTTTCTTCGCTGAAACGGGCGACGGTTTCGTCGTCCAAGCCCCACTCGGGCCCCGGAAGCACGAGGTAACCTTGCGAGGTCAATTGGACGGCCAGTCCGCGGAACGACGGATGGTTTCCGTACCGATCGACCAGTTCGTGCACCGCCGCCAACACGGCTTCCTGCACCCGCGGATTGAGAATGTTGTAATACGGTGCCATGCCGTGCGTGGGCGTGAACCCGGCCGTCAGCGGTTTGCCGTGCGGGCCGATCCAACGCAACGGTGAATCGGGGCGTCCCTCGCGTCGAATGGTGTCTTCCAAGGCCGGAAGCGGCGTCGAGAAGTCCATCGCCGGGATCATTTGCAGGCCTTCGCGGTCGAACAACCGCAAGAGCATTTCCAAGACGTCTTTGCGGACGGGATCGCAACCCGCCTCACAAAACACGCCCGTATCGTATCGCGGTACCGGTTCGAGCAGCTCACTCGGATACAGCGTGCTGCCTTCTGAAAAGACGGTTACCACCGCCCCGTTGTAACCGGCGAACCGCAGGTATTCGACCAGGCGGCTTCCCCCTTGGTAGAACGTAACCCAATCGTCGATGCCCTGCGTCGAGAACGGACCGGGGGCGTCCTCGGCGTTAAAGATCTCGGCAAACAGCGGACGATGCAAGTACACGCCGTGAAATCGTTCGGGTGCCGGCCCTTGCCGCGGGAAGGCGGGCGGCAGATGCTCCCAGCCGGCGTAGACGCTGATCCGACCGTACACCGCCGGCACGTCGTGGCGTTGGTTCACCATCAGCAGCACGGGCTTGGTCGTTCGCGGCCAGAAGACGAATCGGTGACGCTTCCACGTCGGCGGCGAGATGTCGCCGGGCTCGCGGCGGACGGTGATGCCGCCGTCCACCCCCAGCGGATGAATCGCCCCGGCCGCGTTCGGTTCGAGCACGCTGTACGCCAGCGTCTGTTCCACGTCGCTGGGATACGCGATTTCGACGATGTGCGGTTTGCCCGGCTCACGGACGGGTAACGAGTAGGCTTCCCAGGCGTAATCGTCGGAGGGGCTGGGCGGCAATTCGACCAGTTCGCCCAAGGGATGCTTCCGCGTTCGCCGATTACCCGCGGGAAGGCTGTCGTTGCGCAGGAACTTCCACGCTTGAAGTTCTTGCGGCAGTTTGGCCAACCGTTGCCAAAAGTCGGGTGAAGCGGCGTCGATCGGCTCGCCGACCAAGCTCAACGCACCGCCCGCCGTTTGATCGGTGACGATTCCGTCGCCCAAGACCAAAACCTGGACGACCCGCTGGGCCAACAGGTTGTTGCGTCCCAGCGGCTGACCGACGGCTTCGGCTAACGGTCCGCGCTTGCGCTGGGCCGTGATCCGCAGGTCGTAGGCGCCTTCGGCCGAAGGCAACGGCACCTGGACCGGAATCGAGGGCGTTTGGGCGGGAACGATCTCGTATTGCACGCTATTGAGCGGTTCCGAATTCTTGGGCCGTATCCAACCCATCTCTCCCAGCTTTACCTGCGAGAGCGACAAGTTGCCCAAGTCGACTTCCGAGAGACGCTCAAGCGTGCGTGGTGAAGTCTTGCTCAAGCTGCGGGCGGGAAAGACCTCGATTTGGAGCCGGATGCGGTCGGTCGCCGGAATGTTCAATCGTCGCGGCTCGATCACGAACCGGGCCGTCTCGCCGGGGCGGAAGATCAACGCCCCTTG
>CAYVVR010000477.1:0-3572 GCA_964454655.1 uncultured Planctomycetaceae bacterium
CTGGGGCTGGCCAGGGCCTTGTTCCGCTGCGGCGACTACAACGGCGTGGGAAAGCGAATCTTGCAAGCCTATACGGAAGACTTGCGAGGCCACTTCGCCCGGCATGCGAAGGCCGTGCTCGATGCGGCCGCTTCGGAAAACGACGAATGATGCGGCTTCGGCATCGAGCTGCAAACGAGCGCATTGAAAAAGGCGAAGGCGAGGTCGATACGACGCCGCCTTCGCCGAATCGATCGCGAGGATCCGTTCAGACTACTTGCCCGCCTCTCGGGCGATGTCGATGTCGTTGTAGACTTCCTTGGTCAATGCTTGCCAATCGACGACGCCGACCCGATTCAATTCGATCGGGTTCACGTACCGAGAGGAAGCCGATGCGACGTAGCGATCCCACCATTCGGCCGCCTTGGTCAGCTCGGCAACGGCCTTGTTGCGATCTTCCGCGTTCTTGGTTTCGCGGGCGAGCGCGACGTAGGTCGATCCGGCGATCTTATGGGCGTAATACTTGCCCAGGTAGGCCATGGTGCGGATATCGTCGAGCGTGGCCCCCAGTTCGGGATCTTGCCCGCGAGGAAGGTCTTCCAGGGCGGCCAGCGCCTTGTCGGCATGACCGTGGAGTTTCTCGACGACTTGCAGCGGCGTGGTTCCGTCGGGTTTCTTACCCTCGACGGTCGCCTCGACGTACTCGGGAATGCCGATGTTGTCGGTGCCCGGGTGCGGCGGCAGGTTGATGAAGCGATTGACGTCGTGGAAACCCGACTTCGTGTGCGCGTAGCTCGGACGGCTCACGCATCCTTCGATGTACCATTGAAAGTCGTATTCGCCCCAATGGAAGCCGGTCGTGACCGGGTAGATCATCGAGGCTTCGTGCCAGGCCGTGAACAGCTTTTCGGCATCGGTTTCAGGAAAACGCGAAGCCAACACGGCGATCAACCGATCGTTACCGAGCTTGGGGTTGTAGCCCAACCGGCCGAACAGCATCCAGTGATACCAATGCTTTTGCATGTCGAGCATGCCGCGGCGATTGGAATCGCGATCGACGAAGTCGCGTCCCCAGACCCAACCGTCGGAGCCGTAATAGTAGCCGCGCGACACGTCGTAAGGAATGTGAGCGATGAACCGGCGAACGAAGTCGGCCGAGCCCCAGCGGAAGTAATAGTTGCTGTCGTTTCGCAACGTCCAGATTGTTTTCAAATCGCCTAAATCTTTGACGAAATCTTCGCAAAACGGCTGGTGGATGGCGCTGAAACAGTGCGCCTGGGCGTACTTGAAGCTGAAGATGAAATCGATGTCGGGGTGTTTGAACAGCGGTTGGAATCGCTGGGCGATCTGTTGCGCCCCGGTTTGATGTTGTCGGTGAATGAACGTGATCTTACGACCGGGAAGAGCCTCGGCCGCATCGAGCACGCCTTGCCCGTAGGTTGCGAAGACCCAGTCTTCTTTTTGGGCCGCGTTCATGCCTCGCATGTTTTCGCCCGACGTGATGCCGATTCCGGCCAAATCGGGATAGGTCAAGAAAAGTTGCTTGACGCTCTTGCGGAAGTAGTCGATCGTCGTCTTGTTGTCGGGCTTATCGGTCAGGCCGTGCTTGCCTTCGGTGCCCAATACGAAGATGTTCCAGGTGACGATGTACACGTCGACGTTCCGGTCTTTGGCGTAACGCATCACCTTACGCCAGAAGTCGATTTTTTCGTCCATCGACATCTTGATCGTTCCGTCGACGGTTTGAACGTCGTCCAAGGCGACGTCTTCATAACCCGGCACGCGGACCATCGACGGGAACGGATGCAGGTTCCACAACGACAGGTAGTTGTAGCGGTAGCGGGCCATGTCGTCGATGTAGGCTTTCCAGAAGTCGAAATCCCACATGACCGCTACGTTCTTCCGCTGGGAATCGCCGGTATGGGCGTGGTAGGTGGGAGTTCGTTCGTCGAGCGGACAATTGAACTTGATGCCGCGCAATGCCATATACGGGTTCTGGTCGGTATCGACGACCGCTTCCAGCCCGTTGCAACGCACCTGTTCGGCAAGTTCCAGGCCGCCGTACATCGCGCCGGCTTCGTCGGCACCGAGCACCCAGTAGACCGTTGCCTGGTCGCCTTCGGTTTTGCGAATGCTGAATCCTTCGGGCTTCAATTCGCCGGGAGCGGCACCGCACTTCTCGGCTTGCTTTTTGAACGCCTTGTCTTCACACGACCCCAACACGACGATGTCGCCGCGCAGTCGGGCGAAGGCTTCGGCGGAAAGCGGCTTGCACGAGGCCTCGATGTGCTTTTCGGCCAAGGCCGCTTGAAGCTCTTGAACCGCGAAAGAAACTTGCGGCGCGTTCGGTTCGGCCAAGATTACGACCTCGGCTCGGGCCGACGACGCGACGAGCGTCGCAGTGAGCGCGAGGAGTCCTACAACGTTGAGGTGTCTCATCTCTGTCCTCCCACACGGTATCAACGGACGGGGAATGGAAACGGTGAGCGCACAACCCCCGTGAGGCGATCCGAAAAGTGTCCCCAGACCGCCATTGGAAAAGAATGCTGCCAGTATGCGCGGCGTGCGCGGCAGTGTAAACACTCGCCGGGCCGATTCCTTCTACTTTCCGGCGTCGCCCTTGTATTCGGCCGGTGGCTTGGGGGCCACGACGGCCAGAACCGATTTCGTGAGATACTCGCGAGCGACCCGAAGGACGTCTTCCCGCGTTACCGACGAAATCTGCTTGGGGAAAAGAAGGTCGTGATCGTATCCCAAGCCGTACAACTCGTCGAGTGCCGCCTTCAACGCTTGATCCGCCGGCGTCGTGTTTTCTTGGGCGTGCAAATTGACGATCATTTCTTTGGCTCGAGCGAGTTCTTCGTCGGTGAAATCTCCGGCTTTCGCCTTTTCGATATTTTTGCGGATTCGGGCGACGACTTCGTCGACGGTTTCAGGTGCGGTTTGCGCGTTCACGGCGAAGAAACCGGGGGCCGGACCGCTGATGAGAAACGCGTGCACGGCGTACACGAGTCCGGCGCCGCGCAACTCGTTGTGTAGCCAGCCGCCGGGATACTGATAACCCGACGACATGGCGTCGAGGACGGTCAGGGCCGCGTAATCGGCTTCGTCTCGCACGCTCACACCGCGATATCCCAACAGGACGATTCCGGTGGGTTGCGATGTGGGCTTGTAGACTACGCGATCCTGCGAGATCACGTTGGGGCGATCGAATTCGATGTCGTTCGCTTGTTTGTGAGACGATAGCGGTGCAAACAAACGCTCGACCAACGAAACGGCGTCATCCGGATCGATATCGCCGTAGACCGCAACGACCGTGTTTTGCGGCGCCAGGCAACGTGTATACCATTGCCGGATATCGTCGACGGTGACCGGTTCGAGGCTTTGCTGCGTGCCACCGTTGATTACGTGGTACGGTGAATCGACAGGCAGTGCCTGCTGGAAGGTTTCCATCGCTAGGGCCATCGGGTTGTCGGCTCGCCGAGCGACGGCGGCAAGCATGAGCTGTTTGACCTTGGCGAATTCTTCTTCGGGGAAAGCCGGCCGGGTCAGGCATTCGGCGAATAGTTCGGCGGCTTGAGGGAAGTCTTCAC
>CAYVVR010000478.1:0-3557 GCA_964454655.1 uncultured Planctomycetaceae bacterium
CGAAGAAGCGAAAGCGAAATGGCTTGATATCGTCCGCAAAAACTTGACTTCGAGAGTACTGAACAAGACGAACATCATCGTCTTGGAGTACACGTCGAAGGATCCCGAGTTGGCGGTCCAAATGGTCAATGCGATCGTCGAATCGTATCTCGATTTCATGGATCGCATGCACCAGGGCACGACGGCGGAAATCGTCGAGGTGCTCACCAAGGAAAAAGACGACTTGATGCGGCAACTGGCTGAAAAGGAACAAGAGCTTCAGTTGCTCAGCGAGGAAATCGGATCGCTCGACGTCGGCTTGGAGGATGAATCCGTCCATCCGTTGGTCCAGCGGGCGATGGAATTCAACAAGTCGTTGATCGCCGTTCAAAAACAGCGTGTCGAGCTTGCGGCCTCGTTGGCGGCGCTGGAGCGAGCGGTGCAAAACCACGAAGACTTGCGGCAGTACATCTTGAGCATGTCGGACGATGTGGGCCGCGAGTTGTTGCTCAACAGCCTCGGTTTCAACAGCCAAGAGGCCTCGTCGCAATTGGCGATGGAACGCCAATTGGTTCAGGACCGTGCACTCTTGCAGAGTTTGTACGAAGGGGGCTTAGGCGACAATCATCCCCGCGTGCAGGCTCTGAAGCAGCGGATTGCCATGTCGCAACAATACATCGCGGGCTTTCAATCCCGCGTGGAACGACGGATGGCCGAGTTGCAAAACTCGCGACTTGGCCCGATGTTGATCTCGCTGATGCGACAACGGCTGGCCGAGGTGTATCAAAAGGAAACATCCCTTTTGGCTCAGTACGAAGCGGCTCGCCGTGAAGCCGGGCAACTGACCGGCCGGTTGGCCCAGGTCGAGATCCTCAAAAACGACATCGCCGGATTGCGCGAACTGTACACGGCGCTGGTGAAGCGGATTTCGACCATCGACTTGAGTAACGACCTGCGCACCGCGCTCACCTCACCGCCGAAACGAAACGACTCGCCCGTGTCGCCGAGTCTTCCACGCACGTTGTTCATGATCGTCTTCGTCGGCTTGGGAATCGGATTTGCCGGCGTGTACATCCTCGACACGTTGGACGATCGTTTCCGGTCGATCGAAGAAATGCAGTTGCAGTTGCGGACGCCGGTGATGGCCGTCATTCGGCGGATGAAACCGCGCGAGTTCCTCGGTCCTAAGTCGCTCCAGGTGGTTGCCGAGCCCGACAGCCCCGAAAGCGAGGGTTTCCGCACGTTGCGCACGGCTTTGGCCCTGTCGGAAAGCGATGCCGATACGATCGTCGTTTCGAGTACCGAACCGGGAGACGGCAAATCGACCGTGGCGGCGAACCTGGCTGCGGCATTCGCCCAGGCGGGCAAGAAGACGCTGCTGATCGACGGCGACCTACGGCGCCCCGGATTGACCGCCATGCTCGGATACCGCGGCGAATCGGGGCTTTCCCGCGCGTTGCAAAGCAATGAAGACATCGAAGAAGCGGCCGTGAAAACGATCCGGTCGACCGGTATCGAGAACTTGGATTTGCTTCCGGCGGGCCCCCGTGCGCTGCATCCGGCCGAATTGCTCAGCGGTTCCCGGTTGGCCGAACTGCTGGCTTGGGTCGAGAACGTGTACGACCAGGTCGTGATCGATTCGCCGCCGGTGTTGGCTGCAGGCGACACCGCCATTTTGGGACGATTGGCCGACGGCGTCTTGCTGGTGGTTCAACCGGAAAAGAACCGCCGCCGCGTGATTTTGCGGGCGGCGGAATATCTGACCGTCTTGAAGATTCGCCTGGTCGGGCTGGTCGTCAATCGCACGGCTAAGGAACGCGTACCGGGGTACGACGCCTACGATACGGCATACGACTATCACGGCCGCGACGAAAGCGATGATCCGGTTTCGGCCGACGGAGTGCCGTTCGATGACGACGACGAAGATATCGTTCCGCGACGCGTCGCCTGACCGGCATAGGACGTCGGGACGCTGATCGCTGAATCGAACCGACAAGACGGGGATTCTAAAACGGACTCGGGAAAAGGAAACACGACGGCAGCCGATGTCGCTGGGCTTCGGATGGGAACACGAGCGATCCGCCGTTTCGTTCGGCGATTGGGCCGACCGAATCCTCTTGCGCACCGTGGATGTGGCGACGGCCGGATGCATCTTCGCCGTGCCCGTCCTCTTCGGTGGCCGTAGTGCCTGGGGACACGTGTTGCTGACGGCGCTTGCGGTGACGATGACCGTCGCCTGGTGTTTGCGCCAAGCGATTCGTGGCGGCGGCCGTCTGGAACTTTCGGGCGTCGAATGGATTTTGCTCGGTGGTTTGGGCTGGGTATTGATCCAGATGATTCCGCTGCCGGTCGATTGGTGGGCGACCTGCACGCCGCAAGCTCACCGCATTTTGACACTGTGGACCCCCGACGGCGAGACGCCGTTTCGCTTGGGGCTTTGGAATCGCTTGACGCTGACCCCCACGGAAACGCGAATCGACTGGATTCTGTTTGCGGCATATTCTTTGATTTTTTGTGTGACCTATCAGCGTGTAAGGCAGCGGGAAGATATCGAGCGAATCTTCCGTTGGTTGGCCTATGCCGCAATCGGGGCGAGCGTTTTCGGATTGCTTCAGTATTTCGCCGGAAACGGAAAGTACTTCTGGTTCTACCAGCATCCGTATTCGAAGCTCGATGACGCCGTTAAGGGGTGGTTTACCTCGCGAAACCATTTTGCTCATTTTCTCGCACTGGCGGCCGGGCCGCTGGTTTGGTGGACGCTGGAGGCGAAGCGACAGCGGCACCGGCGGCGCGCAGGCGGTGATTTCGGCGCGTCGCGGGCTTTCGATCCGGGATATGCGGGAAGAACAGTGGTCGTCGGGCTTGTCGCCTTCGCCTGCTTGTTGACGTATTCACGCGGTGGTATCGTCGTTTTTCTCACGGCATCGGCGATCGTGCTGGGGGCGGCGTATCGCGCCGGACGCATCGACGGCCGATTCTTGGCGGTGTTCTTGGTCGTGGCCGCCTTGATCGGCATAGCGTTGGGTATCCATGGATATGCCGAATTGACCGGCCGATTCGAGGGTGTCGCCGCGTTGTCGTGGGAAAAGATCGACCACTACGGCGTGCGGACGACCGTCTGGAAGAACACGTTGGCGGCGATCGGCGATTTCGGGGCGACCGGCAGCGGGGCCGGGAGTTTCCGGCACGTCTACGAGTTGTATCGGCCGTGGCAACCGTCGAATCATTTCCAAACGCATGCCGAAAACGGCTACCTGCAAATCGCTTTGGAACTCGGTTTGCCCGGCGTCGGTTTGTTGCTGGCGGCGATTTTTGCGATTTTGCGGGCCATTTGGGCGACCGGGCGAGCCCGTCTCGATGCGGCATCGCGCTTGACGGTTGCAATCCTCACCGCCGGCGTGGTTGTGAGCCTGATGCACAGCTTGGCCGACTTCGTGTGGTATGTTCCGGCCTTGGCCGCCGTCACGGCGATCTTGCTTGCGTGCTTGTTCCGTATGGCGAAGACGGTCGCGGTCGTCGAGCGGCGCGACCGGTTGGAAGCCCGGCGACGGCACGAATGGCGGCTCTCAGCCGTCGGT
>CAYVVR010000479.1:0-3555 GCA_964454655.1 uncultured Planctomycetaceae bacterium
ACGAGCTTGTCGCAGTACATCCATCCCCGGGCACCGGTGGGGCCAAGGTTCCAGTCGTGTACGTAACCTTGGGGGATCGGATCACCGCGGGTAAAGTCGGGAATCTCAACAGCCGCGCAAACACCGCAGCTCAACAAGAACGCCAAAACCGCCGTCGGAAGTCGTTGCCACATGGCCTCTTACTCGGTAGGGGAAGGGGAGGGTCGATTTGCGCACGCACAAACGGTGTCGCGTCGAAGGTGACGGCAACAGGGGTGTTGTCGAGGTGGGAATCTCCGACGCGACGGCACAGTCGTTCCCGCTTCCGCAGGCCATTATAGTCGCGTGTTCGGCGAATGCGAGCGCAAGACGACCGGCACGGCGACCGCCGTTGCGAGGCCGGTCGGGAAGAGGATCCGTCAGTCGATGCGCAGCTTGCGGCGGCGCTTGTATTCGCGTTTCAGGTCGCGAAAGTTGAGGTGGTCCGGACCGAAAGCGTACTTGCCCGACCGCCGATAGGCCACCAAGCTGATGATTCCGAGGAACGTTCCCACCGGAATCCCCGGTAGCAGTAAAGCCGAGCAAACGTAGCTACAAAGGTAGTGCCGCACGACTGCGGCGGATATTCAACACGGCGCACACCAACAGCAACAGGCCGACACTTCCACATGCGGCGAAAATGAACGGCAGATAGGGTTCCTCCGGATCCGGGTCGATCACAGCCATGACGGCGGCGAGCCACGCGAAACTATATAGAAGGCCGAAGACGAACCAGAAGATCGTCATTGCCCGCATTGTTGCGAAGTCGGAGTAGACCTTTCGCAACGTCTTCGTGTCCCATTCGGGAAAGGCCTCGCGCTGCGACAAGACGGCCGCCGGCTCGGTAGTCGGTGCGGCGTAAGGGTTTCCATCGCTGCGTTGAGAAGAGGAAGGTTGCGACGAAGGTTGCTCGGGAAGCGGCGGCGGCTCGGAAAACGGATTGTTACCACTCATCGGAACACCAATAGCGAGAAGAGGAAGACCGTTATGAAGGCCGCTCGGAAAGCGGTGACTGCCCTGCGAACAAATCGTTGCTACTCATCGAGTCACTAATAGATTGTCGCGATGAATAACTTCCTCGTACGGGCAGTAGGGGAGTATATTGGCGATTTGATCCGTCCGCAAGCCTTTGACTTGGCGGATTTCTTCGGCGCTGTAATTGGTTAGTCCGCGGGCGAATTCGACGCCGTCGGCATCGCGCACGGCGACGACGTCGCCTTTCGAGAAATGTCCGACCACGTCGATGATGCCGATCGGCAGCAGGCTCTTGCCGCCTTTTTCAATCGCTTGCCGGGCGCCGGCATCGACGACGATGTGGCCTCGCGGCTGAACGCTCAACCCGAACCAACGTTTTCGCGAAGTGACCAGTCCGCCTTGGGCTAAGAACAACGTGCCGACCACGTCGCCGTTGAGAATCTTCTGAAGCACGCCCTCGGTGCGTCCCGGGGCGATGATCGTGTTTTCGCCGGCGGTCGTCGCCAGCCGTGCGGCATTCAGCTTGCTGGCCATTCCGCCGCGGCTGAGGCCCGTATCGCGATCGAACGCCAGGCTCATGATGTCGTCGTCCAAGCGACGCACCAGCGGAATCAGCTCGGCTTCGGGGTCGCGCGGATCGCGGTCGTACAGTCCGTCGACGTCGGAAAGCAAGACCAACAATTGCGCGCGAATCAAGTTCACTACGATCGCCGCCAGACGGTCGTTGTCGCCGAACGTCGTGCGCAACTCGTCGACCGAAACGGTGTCGTTCTCGTTGATGATCGGCACGGCGTCGTATCGCTCGAGCAACGTCAAGATCGTGTTCCGCGCGTTCAAGTATCGCGCGCGATGCTCGAGGTCTTCGGCGGTAAGCAAGATTTGTGCGGCCGAGATACCGAATTTTTGGAACGTGCGGTTGTAGGTTTCGATCAACAGGCTTTGCCCGACGGCGGCGACGGCTTGCAGCTCGGCCAAGTTGGTGGGCCGCTCGACAAGGCCCAACCGGGCCATTCCGCATCCGACGGCCCCGGAGCTCACCAGCACGACCTTGTGTCCGCTGCGACGGACGACGGCGATGTCTTCGGCGAGTCGGGCGATGCGCGTTTCGTCCAAGCGACCGTCGGCATCGGTGAGCACGCGCGTGCCCACCTTCACCACCCAAATCTTGGCGGTCTTGGCAACCTCTTGCCTGACTAAATCGGTCATCATTGGCGTGTCTTACGTGCGAGCGGCCGACGGGGCGACGAAAAACAGACGATCCGGTTCGTGGAACCGTTTCAAAATACTCTCCCGGCGGCAAACCGGGAAGATGTCCGCCCGTTTGCGCGGTATGCCCGCAGCGGTCTGCGCGATTCGCAACCTCTGTTGGAATAGGAAGTTACGCCGAAAGACGGTCGCGTGATGGTGTTTTTGGCGACGGTGTCAAATCGTCGATCGGCCGACGGCGAAATTCTCACTTCGGCCTAACGGTTCGCTAACACACCGCCCGTACAGTGAGGGCGAATGAGGCGACACGAAAGCCCCGACCGTGCGTCGAGGCGTCGTCCAAAAAAGCTGGGGCGTGTTTTGTGTTTCTTTCGGTTCCGTTTTCAAGGAGCTTGGCAACATGTTGCGACGTTGCTTTTTGTCGGCTTCGGCCGCGATTGTTTCGTGGGCCATGCTGGGGGCGGTGGTTTCGGCTCAGGTGACGGTCGATCCCGCACTGCCCGACTACAAGCCGACGACCGGTGTATCCGGCAAAATCAAGAGTGTCGGTTCCGACACGATGAACAACACGATGGCCTTGTGGGCCGAGGGGTTCAAAAAGTTCTACCCGAGTGTTCAAATCGAAATCGAAGGGAAAGGCTCGTCGACGGCGCCTCCGGCCTTGATCGCCGGTACGTCGCAGTTCGGCCCGATGAGCCGCCAAATGAAAGAGAAGGAAATCGACACCTTCGAGGCGCGGTTCGGTTACAAGCCGACGGCACTTTCGGCGGCGATCGACATGTTGGCCGTCTACGTGAACAAGGACAATCCCATCGAAGGGCTTACCTTCCCCCAGATCGACGCGATTTTCTCGAAGACCCGCAAGGGCGGCTATCCGGAAGACATTCGCACTTGGGGGCAGCTCGGTTTGACGGGCACGTGGGCCGACAAGCCGATCAGCCTGTACGGTCGTAATTCGGCCTCGGGAACGTACGGCTACTTCAAGGAACACGCCTTGTTCGACGGCGATTACAAGGACGAGGTCAAGGAACAGCCCGGCAGTAGCGCCGTGGTCCAAGGGGTGGCCGGCGACCTGTACGCCATCGGCTACAGCGGCATCGGCTACAAGACCGCCGACGTTCGCGTCGTGCCCTTGGCGATCGACGCCGACTCGGAATTCGTCGAGGCGACGCCCGAGAATGCCTATGCGGGTGATTATCCCCTCGCTCGGTTCCTGTACGTGTACGTCAACTACAAGCCGGGCACGCAGCTCGACCCGCTGCGTCGCGAGTTCATCAAGTACATCTTCAGCAAGCAAGGGCAAGCCGACGTCGTCAAGGACGGCTATTTGCCCGTTCCGGCGAGCATCGCCAAAGA
>CAYVVR010000480.1:0-3554 GCA_964454655.1 uncultured Planctomycetaceae bacterium
GGCAATTCGGCCCCGGCCAATTCGACGAACGTCGGATACAAATCGATATGGGCCGCCAGTGCCGGGATATCGACGCCTTCCCCCAAAACACCCTTCCATCGCCAAAAGCAAGGAACATGCGTACCGCCTTCGTAGGGGGAACCTTTGCCCGACTTGAAACCGGCCGTGTACAGAGGAATCTGCTTGCCGTCTTTACGACCTCGCAACACCGACTGGCCGTTGTCGGTCAAAAAGATCAGCAACGTGTTCTCCCATAGGCCCCACTCATCCATTTTTTGCATCAACAGGCCCATGTTATCGTCGATGTTGACGATCATTCCGAAGCGGGCGGCCGTGGAACCGTCGAAGCCGGCTTCAAGGAACGGCTTCTTGTATTCTTCCGGCGCGATCATGGGGCCGTGCGGGGCATTCGTGGGGATGTACGCAAAGAAAGGCTTGTCGCCGTCCTTGCACTGCTTGATCCACCCTAACGCTTGACGGAAGAAGACGTCGGTGCAAAAGCCGTGCGTTTTCACCAACTTTCCGTTGTGCTTGATCACAGGATCGAAATAGCGATTTTCCCGGTTCGGGGGGAAGTCGGCGCAACTGCAATCGAACGCCTGGCCGATGCCGCCCGCCCCGTGGATGAACACCTCGTCGAAGCCGCGATTCTCGGGCTGATACGGGGCTTCGTCGCCGAGATGCCACTTCCCGAACACGCCGGTCGTATACCCTGCACTCTGCAACGCCTGGGCGATCGTGTACGTGCTGAGCGCCATCCGTTCGCGTTCGAGAATTGTGTGCGTCACACCGTTACGAAATTCGTGACGCCCACTCATGATCGCCGATCGCGTGGGCGAACACGTCGGGCTCACATGAAAATCAGTGAACCGCGTACTCATCGCGTACAGGCGATCGAGATTGGGCGTTTTCAAGTACGGATTCCCCAGACAGCTCAACTCCCCCATCCCCTGATCGTCGGTCATGACGAGAATGATGTTCGGCCGACTGCCCGCCAATTTCTTCGCTTGTGCTTCGGTAGCCGATCCACCGATCAATGCCGCTACGCAGCAACAAACGGCCCAAACGCCTAGGCGTCGAAACATTGGGAACCTCCTTCCGCGAACTTGAAGAGTTGGGGGACGAGGCAGGCGTCGGACGGATCCCCATCCAGACACATCACCAAATTATTTGTGATTGCACACAAAATCAACACTTGTATGTACGCCGAAAGGGCGACACGCAACCTGCCTGTTCCATTCATGCCGCGGCGGCTCGGAACGCACGCATCTTCCCGCGTAGTGGAATCGTATTCTTCCGCCCCTCGGCCAAAAGGGCGAAAACGTGTCGAAAAATGATGTCCGATTTCTGAGGTGAGCCGGGTAAAGTAAACGGAGGGAGAATCAACGCCACCAAGGACCGGCCGAAATCCTGTGCACCCCTCTTTCGAGCGAGATCGTTGCGCCGAATTCGTTCGGCTTTTCGCTGCCGCACAACGACGGCTTTTCCTGTATGCGCTGTCGCTTTTGCATGACCCGGTCGAAGCCGAAGAAGTGGTTCAGTCGGCAAGTGTGGTGTTGTGGCAAAAATTTGACGACTTCGCGCCCGACTCCGACTTCACCAGTTGGGCTTGTCGGGTGCTTTATTACGAGATCCTCAAGTGGCGAGAACGGCGAGCGAAACAAGGCGTTTCGCTGTCGCCGGAATTCCTCGAATCGCTGGCCGACGAGGCCTCGCTGCTTTTGAACAATGTCGATCGGCGGCGTGACGCCCTTCATCGCTGCCTTGCAAAGCTACGTCCCCGAGATCGCGAAATGCTGTTGGAACGATACCGCGACGGCAATACGACCGAAACGATCGCCGAACGGTACAACCGTACGGTCGGCGCCGTCCGTCGCGCGTTGCACCGCCTGCGAATGAGCCTCGTCGAATGCATTCGCCGGGAAATGGCTCAAAGCGAGCATCCATGAACGCATCGTACACCGAATTCGATCGCCTCGTTGCCGAGTTGGAGGCCGGAACCCTGTCGGCCGACGATGCCCGCCGTCTCGAAACATTGGCCGCCGATCCGGAACTTCGGCGAAAGCTGGTCGAATACTTCTTCCTGGTCGGAGAATTGTATTGGCATGAATCGGTCGAGGTGCCTGTCGGTTCATCGCCGATGGACGATGAATCTGCGTGCTCTCAAGAGCGGTTCGGAATCCCATCTCCCCTCTCCACAGGTGCCTCGGCCGGTAATGCCGTCGATGGTCGGCGACCGCGCGCCGCTACGGTGCCGTCGCTAAACCGTAAGCTCGCCTATGGTATCGCTGCGGCTGTGCTGGTAACCGCGGCCGTTTTTACCTACTTCGCGTCGAATACCGCACGGTTGATCACGCCGCCAAGCCCCACGGCCGATGTCGGCGGAGACCTCTCACCGGTTCGACTTGCCATCACCGCACAAGAAAACGCCGCCTGGAATCTCCCGCCCTCCGACATCGCGCAAGGATTTCTGACCGCCGGTCGTCGGCATCGACTCACTTCGGGGCGAGTTTGGTTGACCGGCCCGCAGGGAGAACGACTGTTCGTCGAAGGTCCGGCTGATTTCGTCGTCGCCGCCGACAAGGCCGTTGAATTACGGCACGGGATGCTGGCGTTCGCCGATCGTCCGGATTCAGCCGATTGGGAAATCCGAACACCGTTTGGAATCGTGCGCGACGTGGGAACCGTCTTTTCGGTGCGGGTGGATGACTCGGCCCTGGAGATCGAGGTTGCCGAGGGCGCCGTGCGCTGGAGCGAGCATCCCGAGTCGGAAACCGTCACGATCCTGAAACCGCGTGAAGCTGTGCGCATTGCGCGAGCGAACGCCTCGGCCCCCCTGGTCGCCCGTTCGATTCCGTGGCGTGGTCGCGTGTTTGCCTCGCTGACGCCGCCGGGCGAATCGCCGATCGCGACCTGGCGAGAAACACTGGCCGCTTCCGGAAATCTCTTCGCTCTGTTCGACTTCGCCGCAAGTAACAACCGTTTTGCGGCACGTCGCGGAAGCGGTGTTCTGATCCCGGTCGCCGCTGCCGACGGTCGGACGACCCGCGACGTCGTTCCCACTTCGGGTCTTGCCGGTAGTCACGCCGTGCAATTTCGACGTCCTGCTCCCGGCAACCATAGCGGTGCGGGACTGATGCTCGAAGACACGCAGCGGTTACCGACGCCGGCAACGTTCGTCATTCTGGGACGTTTCGACGGTTTTCCCAAACCGGCAGCCGCGTCTGCGGCCGACGCCGGTTCTTCGGAACAACTCGGCACGTTGTTGAACTTGCGATCGCTTCGGGGCGAGCATTTGCAACTGGCGTTCGGCGGCGATCGACGACTCGAACTTCACTCCGACGAAGAAACGTTGACGTGGCCCGGTGCCGCTTTTGCCCCCGGAACGTGGTTTTGTGCGGTGTTCACAATCGCCGCATCCGATTCGCTTGACGAAACATTGGTGACATTGCACTTGATCGACCCGGCGACGGGCGACATCGTGCCGCTGGCAGAAGAGACACCGGTGCGAGGATATTCGGCTACGGCTACGGAGCGTTTTTCTCTCGCCGTCG
>CAYVVR010000481.1:0-3549 GCA_964454655.1 uncultured Planctomycetaceae bacterium
GCCCGGTAGTTCTCGATCGGGTCGGAGCCGTCGCTCGGAGTGGGCTCGACCAGGTGCACGAGGATTCCCGCCCGCTGAATGTGTCGAAGAAACTCATGCCCTAGCCCGGCTCCCGCGTGCGCGCCTTCGATCAGCCCCGGAATGTCGGCCATCACGAAGCGGCGATCCATGTCGACCTGGACGAGTCCGAGGTTCGGGTGGATGGTCGTGAACGGGTAGGAAGCGATCTTCGGCCGCGCCCGCGACAGTCGGCTTAATAACGTGCTCTTGCCCGCGTTCGGCTTGCCCACCAGGCCCACATCCGCAATCAGCTTCAGCTCGAGGCGGATTTTTCGGCATTCTCCCGGCGCTCCCGGCGTGGCCTCGCGGGGTGCGCGATTCGTAGCCGACTTGAAATGGGCGTTTCCTTTCCCGCCTTTGCCGCCGTGCGCGACGATCACCCGATCGCCCGCCTTCTTGAGATCTTTGAATACAAGGTTCGTTTGCGCATCGAAAACGATCGTGCCGGGGGGCACGCGAATGATGAGATCGCTACCCGACGCACCTTGCTTGCAACCGCCGCTGCCGTGTTTGCCGCGTTCCGCCCGCCAATGCTTGCGGTGGGCCAAGGCAGCCAAATTGTTGACGCCTTCTTCGGCGACGATGATCACGCTGCCGCCGTTGCCGCCGTCGCCGCCGTCGGGCCCGCCCTTGGGAACGTACTTTTCGCGCCGGAAACTGACGCATCCGTTTCCGCCGCGTCCTCCCTCGACCAGAATTTCGACTTCATCGACGAACAACGGCATGTCTCCCGTTGTGATCCGCTGGTTTGCCGCTTTCTCGGAAAAAAGGCGACGTTTTTCTAGGCTCTATCGGCGCATGAAAAACGGGGATAACGCGTACTTATCCCCGGCGACGATTGGTTTGTCGGACGACGAATCAGTTGGCGGAGACGACGTTTACCCGTCGCCCCGACTTGTCGAATTGGACGACGCCGTCGACCAATGCGTAAATCGTGTAGTCGTTTCCCATGCCCACGCCGCGACCGGGGTGGAACTTGGTACCGACCTGCCGGACGATGATGCTGCCCGCACGCACGTATTCACCGGCGTATTTCTTCACCCCGCGATACTGCGGATTGGAATCTCGACCGTTGCGGCTGGAGCCTTGACCTTTCTTATGTGCCATCGCAAAACACTCCCGTGTGCTTGACGTCTCGATCTGCGAGCGTACGCGACAACGCGTCATACCAAGGCGGGTCGGTACGGAGAACCGTCGCCCGTGCGCCTAACCCAGGTTGCGTGGAAACCTATTTTTTACCGATAGATCCACTCGTAGTCAACCTGGTCGGGCCGGCCGAACCGGATTTCTTCCTCGTGCTCGTACAGATCGTCGCCGGGACGCCAGAAGTTGAGCTTCAGTTCCTTGCGGGTGAATTGGCGGCCCTGACCGATCGGATCGCCCACCTTGTAGGCGCCGGGCGGATCGGTCCAGCGGTAAGCATTCGTCAACCCCGACACGTAAATCGAGAACCGGTCGATGGTTGGATCGACGTCTTCCCAGGTGACGACGCCCCACAGCGTTTCGCCCGGCTGGATCACGCGGGCCATTTCGGCGGTGTTGTAGAAGCGAATGTTCGGATCTTCCCGCTGCTGAATCGCCATCGCGGCCAACGGAATGATCCGATCGGGATACCGCTTGTTGACCTCGTCGCTTTCAAGCACGAAATGCGGCACGAAACGAATCGGCTTTTCGATCTCTTCGATCGTGTAGCCGCCGTCGGGCTGCGGGACCGGATGCAACACCTTCATATTGTTCGTCACCCGGTAGACCATGTACCAAATCAGCTTCCGCTGCATCAGGCCGCTGGGCTGCGGAAGGTCGACGTAGATCATCCGGACCGGCTTGAACGCGAATTCCAAGCCCCAAATGTCGCGACGAAAATCGGCGTTTTGGGCAAACGTAAACGAAGGATCGAGGGTCGTCAGCTCGACGATAGGATGCGTATCATGCGTTTCGTCGTATTCCAGCTCGGGCTTGATGACGGTCAAGACGCCCGGCGCCAGCTTGCGAGGCGGCCCCAAAAGCTGCGATTGCGAGACCGACGGCTGCGTTTCGTCTGCCGCGGGCTCTTGGGCCCGACCTTCGGCGACCGACATACACCACGCGCCCGCCACGATCGCCGTCGCCGCCAACCACCGGATGATCGATTCTCTCATCAGACGATATCCCTTATCGACAAGCCCGCTCAAGCGGTCGGAAGAGTCCTCAAAACGCACGGCACACCACCGCCTGGATAGCGGTACGGCGGCCTCGCCGTCGCTTGCCCAATTCCACACAACCGACGGCGGTACAGGAATTTGGGAATTCTGCGCAAGATTAGTTCGGCAAAGCTAGTATAGCCAGCCGGTTCCTCAGCAGTCAAGCGCATTACCCCCCCAATGGAAGTGCATCAACCGATGGGTATCGGTTACCGATAGGCTTCCTGTCAATCATAGTTCATCCAATCGGGATATCCCGCTCGGTTTTGGGCCGCGAGCCAAATTTCCCAGTCCCTTTTCACCCCGACGTGCGTGCCCGATTGTGTTCGGCGCGCCACCTCGCCGGCAAAACGCCGAACAGAGACGACTCGAGCGTTCCATCAAGCGGCCACGTGGGGGGGACAAATACCCCATTCTTCCCTAATTTTCTCGCTCTTTTTTGCTTGCTTGAAATTCCCACACCCCCTAGTTAACATGTGTCATGTCACCGGAGCAGAATCGAGGCTCCATTTCTTGGCCCCGCGTTTCGGTGACGGGCTCTTGCGGAACGGACCTCCCACGCCCCAGCCGTCTTCAGAAGCTAGTCTATTCGTGGTAACGCAGAGAATCGGTCGGACGGGACCGAACGTGCAGGATGCCGTCGTCCAGCCGATCGCATTTCGCCGTAACACTCGCTCGTGGGAGTTGATTCAATGCTTCGGAAGGTGCTTCTGCTGGTTGCAGCGTGTGCCGTGATCGGAACGGGAACCATTTGGGCGCAAAGCGCCGTGTTGTCGCATTATTACGGCTTGGGCGTTCATGCGTATTTCGCGGGCGACTACGCCAAGGCGTTCCAACACTTGACCACGGCCATCGACAACGGCAGCGAAGACCCGCGATGCTACTATTATCGCGGCCTGACCTACCTGCGATTGGGCCGTGAAGACGAAGCGAAACTCGACTTCGAACAAGGTGCGAAGCTCGAAGCGGCCGACGTCAGCGGATTCTACAGCGTGGGCCGGTCGCTGGAACGCGTCCAAGGCCCCGAGCGTCACTTGCTCCAAAAGTATCGTCTCGAAGCCCGGTTGGCCGCCCTCCAGGAAGCCGAACGCATTCGTCGCGAGCGGTACGAGCAATTGCGGCGTGAAGAAGAACGTGTCTTGCAACCGGCGCAACCGGCGGTCGGCATCCCCGGTGCCGAGGCCGCTCCGGTCCAACCGGCGGCTCCCGCTCAACCGCAACCGCCCGCCCAACCTGCCGCTCCCGCTCAACCGCCGATGCCGCCGGCACAACCCGCTCCGCCTGCTCAACCTCCAGCCCCGGCGCAACC
>CAYVVR010000482.1:0-3531 GCA_964454655.1 uncultured Planctomycetaceae bacterium
GAGGTCGGCAAGGACGAGATCGACCGGTTGCTTTTCCATGAGCTCGCGGGCGCTGTGCAGGTCGGCGGCTACTTCGAATCGAATCGTCGGATCGCGCCGTTCGGCCGTACGACGAATCAGTTCGACGTGGTCGGGATTGTCCTCGACCAAAAGCACGCGGATCGGCCGGTCGGGCATCATACTTTCTCCCATTCTGCTTGCCGCAGGCCCCCTGCTCGTTCGGCTCGCCATGTTTCGCATACCCCTTTACAAGCGGCCGCGATTCACGCCGGCCGCTTCGTAATCCGGCGGCGGTTTCGATGCTCAGCATCGCGGCTCGGAGTTCCACCGCCCGAATCGTTTCCAATAGTCGGCCAAGCTACGGGCCATGTTCTCCCACTGGATAGAGGCCATCGGCTTGACCAGGTACCCGGCCGCTCGACGAGCGTACGCCGCATCGACGTCTTCGGGCGATTCGGACGACGTCAACACGACCACCGGTAAATGCTCCAGTTCGTGCGTCGTCTTGATCGCATCGAGCACATCCAACCCGTCGATGCGAGGCAACTTCAAGTCGAGCACGACCAGATCGGGATCGGGAAAACTCACCGTGTCGGCGAATTTTCCGCGGTGAAACAGGTAGTCGAGCGCGGCTTCGCCGTCTTCGGCGTGTTGCACCCGGTACCCCAAACAACACCGTTCGACCGCCCGGCGAAACAACATGGCGTGATCCGGGTTGTCTTCGACGTACAGGATGACGATCGGCGCATCCTTCATCGGTTCGACGACGTTTCCGTCGCCCCCTCATACACGACCGGCAACGTAAACCGGAAGGTGGCGCCGTGTCCGCGGCCTTCCGATTCGACCCAAATGCGTCCCCCGTGGGTCTCGACGATTCGGCGCACCAACGCCAATCCGATGCCGCTCCCGCCCGAATCGGTCTTCAAACAGCGAAACAGCTCGAAGATTTTCTCTTGGTGTTCCGGCGGAATGCCCTCGCCGTTGTCGCGGACGAAGAAGACCGTTTCGCCTTCCGATTCTTCGGCGCCGATCTCGATACGCGGGGAATCGACCTTGCCCATGTGCTTGCAGGCATTTTCGATCAAATTCTGAAACAGTTCGACGATCCGGCGGCGATCGCCTTTGATCGACGGCAAGTGTTCGGCCACCGACACGGTAATTCCGTTCGCAAACACCTGCGCGTGCAATATCTCAAGGACTTCGTCGACGACCTTGCGGGTATCGATGACCTCGATGCGGCCTACCACACGGCCGATTCGCGACAGGTGGAGCAGATCGTCGAGCAACCGATCCATCGTGTCGGCAGCCCTTCGAATGCGGCCGAGATCGTCATGGAAGGCCTCCATGTTCCCCTCGGCCACGTCTTCCGGTAACAGGTCCAAAAAACCCTTGATCGTCACCAACGGGCTTTTCAGGTCGTGCGAAACCGTGTAGACGAAACGCTCCAGCTCGCTGTTCTTCAATTCCAGTTCGCTGATGAGATCTTCGCGTTCTTCGAGCAATTGGTAGTGTTCTGTTCGCTCGGAGACGACAAGCCCCAACCCGGAACCGGCCCGAAAGCCGCGGATGTCCATCCACCCTTCGCGGTCCCCCCAGCGATACCGGCGACGCAACAAGATGGCGACACGCCCCGTTTCGACGACCTCTTTCAAGCGGTGTACGTCATCCGGTTCGAGCATGTCGCCGACAATTTCGTCGAGCGACATCCCCAACAACCGCTGCGGATCTTGATCAGGCACCATGCATGCCACCACCGCAGCGTTCACATCGATCAACCGAAAGTCTTTATCGAAAATAAAAAATGCGTCGGGGGCGCCGTCCATGAACCCCCGCAATCGCGCAGAAATCTCCGATAGCGACCGCTCGGCGGCTGTGCGACGTCGGGCTTCTTCGGCCTCTTGCAGGGCACGGCGTACGGCCGGCCCGAGTCGCGAAATGCGCTGTTTCAACACGTAGTCGGTCGCCCCCGACTTCACCGCGTCGATGGCCAAGTCCTCGCCGATCGCCCCGGAAATCAAGATCACCGGCACATCGGGCTGGGCTTCCACAGCGGCACGCAGTGCGGCTTTTCCGTCGTAGCCGGGCAATGAGTAATCGACCAAAATCAGATCGTACCGGCGGGCATGCAAGGCCTGAAGATAATCGTCGGGAACATCCACAACCGTCAGATCGAGATCGATACCTTCGGCCGTCAGCGTTTCGACGACGAGTTCGACGTCGAACGGATCATCTTCGAGATACAACACTCGCACACCACTCACTCCACAGCCCCTCCACGACTTTTTCTTCGCGGAAGAATTCTACCGGGTTTGTCAAAATAGTCACATAAAACGGCACCCCCTCGACCTGGTGTTAGTCCTCAGGAGGTATCTCGTTCACGACCGCCCAAAAAATGCCTAATTGCCGGACAGCCTCGGCGAATTCGTCGAATTGCACCGGTTTGACCACGTAGGCATTCGCCCCCAGCGAGTATCCGGCCAGCAAATCGCTCTCCATCCGCGACGAAGTCAACATGACTACGGGCAAGTGCCGCATCGATTCGGTCTCGCGGATCCGCTTGAGGACTTCCAGGCCGTTGAGTTTCGGCATCTTGATATCCATGAGAACAACGGCCGGAAGCCCGGTCGTGCGTCCTTCGTAGTTGCCCGTGCAGGTCAAGTAGTCCCACGCCTCTTGCCCGTCGCACACCACGTCTACACGGTTGGCCAGACGGCAATCCTCGAAAGCAGTCAATGTAAGTTCCACATCGTTGGGATCGTCTTCGGCCAGCAAGATCCGACGCAGGACGGCCCGGCTGCTCATCGCTGTTTCTCCTCCGGTTCCGGTTCTCGTGCGGTATCGTTGTTTTGCTTGGGAAGAGAGAAGTAAAAGACGGCCCCTTTCCCCGGTTGCCCTTCGGCCCACACGCGACCGTGATGACGGCCCACGATTCGTCGCACGTTGGCCAAGCCGATCCCCGCTCCAGTCTTTTCCCTGTCGGCGTGCAACCGCTGAAACAGTCGGAAAAGCTTGTATCCGAATTCAGGATCGAACCCGCAACCGTCGTCTTTCACGAAGAAGATGTACTCGTTTTCGTCGTCGCGCAGGCCGACGTGGATGTGCGCCTCGTCTCGACCGACGGTAAACTTCACGGCATTGCCGATGAGGTTCTCCCACACGCGTCGAAACAGCTCACGATCGACGCTCACGGTCGGCAATTCGTCGCGTTGCCACACGATGCGCCGATCGGCCGTCACGGCCTTCGCGCCGGCGATCACCTCGTCGACCAGCGTGTTCATGTCGACCGCCGTAATTCGCAACTCGACGCGGCCCGCTCGCGAGTATTGCAAAATGTCGTCGATGAGTTGTTGCATTCGGTCGGCGGCTTCGTGGATACGCCTGAGGTAGTGGCCGACTTTTTCGTCCTGCTGTTCACCCAAGCGTCGCTCCAGCAACTGTGCGAAGCTGTCGATATGACGCAACGGCGCCCGCAGGTCGTGAGAAACCGAGTAAGCAAAGTCCTCCAGTTCTCGACTGATTTCTGTAATTCGG
>CAYVVR010000483.1:0-3529 GCA_964454655.1 uncultured Planctomycetaceae bacterium
TCCGCACGTCGTAGCGGTAACAGTAGCTTGCGCGACAGAATTGTCGCAGCCATGTTGACCATGTTGACGCTGGTCGTGTTGGTCGGTGCAAACCCGGCAATTGCGGCAAGCGACTCGTCCAACAGGCCGTCGGCGTCGACAACGGTCGACCTGGAAATCGGATTCCGCGGCTACTTCAAACCCGGCAACTGGGTGCCGCTGCGATTTCGCCCCGATGCGCAGTGGATGCAGCGCCGCGACGTGACGTTCTTTGCCGAGATTCCCGATCCCGACGGTTATCCGGTACGTTACCGCCTCGACGTGATGCCCGAAACGGGAGAAGTTGTCGGTGTCGTCCGCCTCGGCCGCGTGGGAAGTCCGGTGCGTATCGTCGTCGCGAACGAAACCGAAACGATTCTGTGGTCGCACCTGTTTCGCCCCTCCGAATCGACGGCAAAACAGCGATTCCTGCCCGGCGTCCCCAACAGCCAAGAATTGATCGTCGTGCTTGCCGACGGGGATATCGGGGTCGATGAAGCCGTCCAAGCCGTTTCCTTCGCCGACGATGTCGAACCGGTCGTTGTTTCCCTCATGTCGTGGAGCGAGCTGCCTGAGTCTCCGGCGGCCTACGAGGCCGTCGGCACGCTGGTCGTCGCCCCCGGACCAAACGAAAACCTGCTTCCCGATCCCAAACGCGACGCCCGGCGTTTGGCCGCTCTTGAGGAATGGCTGGAAAACGGGGGCACGTTGGTATTCGCAGCAGGCGGCGTAAACGATGCGGCCTTCGCCGAAGGCTCGCCGTTGCGGCCGTTTCTGCCCGGCCCGTTCGTTCGTCGCTATCGTTTGCGCCGATCGGCGGCCATCGAGCAGTTCGCCGGCGCGCGACGATCGTTGGCGCTGGATGCCGCGCCGTTGGATGCCGTCGTCTTTCAAGTAGACCAAGGTCGCGTCGATGCACGCGAAGCCGATCTGCCCGTGGTGGTGCATGTGCCGTTCGGGCTGGGCCATATCGTCACGACGGCGATCGATTTGTCGGCCGAACCACTGGCAACCTGGGACGATCGCGGGCTATTCGTCGCCAACCTACTGAGCTTCCCGGTCGAACAGGTCGAAACCGACACCCACGACCAGGCTCTCATGCACTACGGCTACACCGATTTGTCGGGACAGTTGCGCAGTGCACTCGATGTGTTTCCCGACGTCGGCACCGTCCCGTTTTTCGCCGTCGGTGCGGCTGTCGCCGTTTTTCTGTTGCTGATCGGGCCGTTCGATTGGTGGCTGAACACCAAGATTCTCAAACGTCGCGTGATGGCTTGGGTAACGCTGCCGCTTTGGCTGGTCCTTGCGATCGCCGTTGCCGTCGTGTGGGCGCGCGTATCCAAGCCCCAAAGCGGCTGCGTCAACGAGGTGCTGTTGTTGGACTACGACCAATCGCGAGGCATCGTACGCGAAACGGCCTGGTCCGACGTGTTCGTTCCCGGCACGGATCGCTACGATTGCCGCTTTGCCCCGTTCGCCTGGAATGCCGACACGGAATCGCTATCGGAAGCGGCGGTTGATCTCGCCTGGCACGGCCTTCCCGGCAAAGGTCTGGGCGGCATGGACACCCCCACGGTCGATATCCAACCTTGGGAGACGTTCTATCGGGCCCAGCCGTCCGGCGGCACGGTCGAGGGTGTTCCCATTCCGAAATGGTCGACCAAGGCGTTTCTTGCCAAATGGCGTCACCGAGCTTCCCCGCCGGTAGACGGCAATTTGCAGCGGCGCGACGATCTGCCCTTCGGAACGATCACCAACCAAAGCGACGTCCCGTTGCGAGACTGCTTATTGGCGTACGGCAATTGGATCTATTTTCTCGGCGATCTCGATCCCGGCGCTGCGGTTCAGATTTCGGCATCCTCTGAACGACGCGAACTACGAACTTGGTTGACGGACAAACGGATCGTGGTCGAAGGCGACCCGAACCAGGCCAAGATACGCGAAGTCACGACACCCTACGACGGTTCGAGCCGCGACATCCCGTATATCATGCGTATGATGATGTTTTATGACGCAGCAGGCGGATTCGGATACACGAAGCTGAGCCATACCTATCAGCCCTACGTCGATTGCACACCTTGGCTGCGATCGGGCCGAGCCGTCTTTATGGGCACACCGGCAGAAACCGTTGATTCGGGCGATTTCGGCGGCCTGACCGTCCGCAGCCTCAGCGGCCGGCACGACTTCGACCACCGCCGGCAAATCGTGTATCTGCGTTGTGTCTTGACCGTGGAGTAATCAGCGATTTCGAGGAAGTTGGCCCGCACTCGATTTCCATTTTTGAACGATCAAGAACATGAAACCTCAAGATTCCGAAAGTGTCCGACCGTCGACCACCCCAGAGGAAGCCGGGGCCGACGACGCCCCCGTGGTCATTCGTACGCGCGACCTGACGAAGGTGTACGACGACCTCCATGCGATCGATCACCTGACCTTGGAATTGCGTCGCGGCGATCTGTTCGGATTCATCGGTCACAACGGATCGGGCAAGACGACGACGATGCGAATCTTGGCGACGCTCCTCCAGCCCAGTTGGGGCGAAGCCTACGTGTGCGACTACTCGATTTACACGAACCCGAAGGAGATTCGTCGGTTGATCGGCTACATGCCCGACTTCTTCGGCGTGTACGACGACATGACGGTGATCGAGTACCTGGAGTTTTTCGCTGCCGCGTATCGCATCAACGGCCCCAAGCGTCGCAAGGTCTGCGACGAAATGTTGGCCCTGGTCGATCTCGAATACAAGCGAAACGCGTTTGTGACGAGTCTTTCCCGCGGGATGACGCAACGTTTGGGCCTGGCCCGGGTGTTGCTGCACGACCCCGAAGTTCTCTTGCTCGACGAGCCGGCAAGCGGCCTCGACCCTCGCGCCCGTATCGAAATCCGCGGCCTGCTCAAGCGGTTGCGGGCGATGGGCAAGACGATCATGGTCTCCAGTCACATCCTTCCCGAACTGGCCGACATCTGTAACAAGGTGGGCATCATCGAAAGAGGAAAACTGAAAGTATGTGCCGACGTCGCAGAAGTCATGCGACAGGTACGCGAACAAACCGTGCTTTGGATCGGCGTTCAAGAACGCGTCGAAGATGCCGCAGGCCTTCTCCGCCAACACGACCTGGTCGACGGCGTGGAACTTCGCGATGGTCGGATGTACGTGACGCTCAAGAAAGGATGCAGCGACTACAGCGATCTGGCGTCGCTACTGGTTTCCGAAGGCTTTCGGCTGACCCTGTTCAAAGAGGACGAAGTCAACCTCGAAACCGCCTTCATGACACTCACGCAAGGCATTACCGCCTGACAGGCGACCGTCCCCAAGCAGATCAGTATTGTACTCGGTGGCTCGGCGGCGAATCCGGACGCAACCATCCGACCCATTCACACGCCTGGGTGTACAGCATCCGCACGTCGCTGCCGACGGCGATGAACTGCATCCCTGCCTTTCCCCACTCGACCGCTTCGTGCGGATCCATCGCATGAATGCCCGTGGGACACCCCACTCTCTTGCCGACGG
>CAYVVR010000484.1:0-3507 GCA_964454655.1 uncultured Planctomycetaceae bacterium
CGACAGCTCCCCGGAAGACGATTTGCCTTATGCCCTGTTGGCGGTCGAATTCCGGGACGAATTCGGCGGTAATGTGTTTCGGCGGCAGTTGTTCGGACGTGGCCGGGTGAAGGTCGTGTACGGGCGGTGGGCATCCGACCGCATCGACGTGTTGCCCGACGATCCGGCCGATTTGGGAAAGCAGGGCATGATCGTTTACGGCCGCGAATTGTCGTTGGTACAAATGCCGTCGCCGTTGGAACCGCAACGGCGGTACTGGGAATTGCAGGCGACCGGCAACGTGATGGTCGAAGGTCGCGTGTTTACCGCCCGAGCCGAACGCCTCGCCTTCGACGAATCGAAACAACTGCTCATCCTCGACGGCGAGGGACGGGGCACGGCCCAGCTTTTCCGGCAGGAGTACGTCGGCGGTCCCGTGCAAACGACGGCCGCACAACGCATCGTGTACTCGCACGCAACGAACACGTTGCAATTCTATAATGCCAAGATCCTGGAGTTGGGCGGTTTTCCGGCGGGCGACAGCCCCGCGGCGGTTCCCCGTTGAAAGAACGCAGCGTGCGAAAGGCTTGCGTTGCACGCTATAATGAGCGGCCTCCGGCGATCGCGTCATGTCGAATCATCGAATGCAGGAGGGGATCCATGCGGACGATCATCTCGCAGGAGCAATTGCAAGAGGGCGTTCAGCGCTTAGCGAATGAAATTCGGGAATATTATCAAGGCAAATCGTTGACGATGATCGGCGTGTTGGCCGACAGCTTGATCTTTTTGGGCGATCTGGTTCGTTCGGTCGGGTTGCCGCACCGACTGGGAATCGTTCCCGCTCATCGTTCGGCGTCGCAAGATTTGTTGCCCGGCCCGCTGGTCGTCGTGCCCGAACAGTTGCGTTTCGAAGTCGAACACCGCGACGTTTTGTTGGTCGACGAGTTGCTCGACTCGGGCGACACGTTGAATGAACTGATTCCGCAAATCGACGACTTGGGGCCGAAGTCGGTCCGCGTGGCGGTGTTGTTGCGTAAACAAGGGCGTCAAAAACCGGGGACGATCGAACCGGCGTTCGTGGGGTTCGATATCCCGGAAGGATACGCCGTAGGATACGGTATGAGCTACAACGATCGCTTTCGGGAATTACCGTACATCGCGCAACTGGATCCCGAAGACTTCATACAGGACGCCGGAACGTGAAGCCGCTGCGTCTGGTGCTGATCACGCGACGATTCTGGCCGCTGGTCGGCGGGGCGGAACGCGTGACGGCCAATCTGGCCGCCGGGTTCAAGGACGCCGGTTGCCGCGTGCAGATCTTGACCGCTCGGTGGGAACCGCATTGGCCGCAACAGGTGCGTTGCCGAGACGTCCCGGTGATCCGTTTGCCGCAACCGCGGTTGCGTGTTTGGGGAACCCTGCGGTACATGCGGGCGATTCGGGCTTGGTTGAAGCGGCATCGCGACGAATATGATTTGGTCTACGTGTCGATGCTGAAGCACGACGCGTACGCGGCGTTGGGGGCCGTCGGTCGGGATGTGCCCGTCGTGCTCAGGGCCGAAGGCGGCGGCGAGACCGGCGATTGCGCGTGGCATCGTCGGGGAGTCGGGGGGACGTTCATCGCCGCGCGATGTCGCCGAGCCCCACTGGTCATCGCGCCGAGTCAACCGATTGCCGACGAGCTTGCGGCGTCGAGATTCGCCCCGTCGAAAATCTGCGTGATTCCCAACGGCGTGCCGATTCCGCCGCCGGTGACGCCGGAATCCCGGATCGCCGCCCGCTTGGCCATCGGACGCGCAAATCCGCGACTGCAAGTCGATCCGCTCGAACAGCTTGCGGTGTATACGGGGCGGTTGCATCCGGCGAAGGGGCTTGCCGTGCTCGTAGAAGCCTGGCGTATCCTTGATCGGCAGGGGCGGGCGCCGCGGTTGTGGTTGGTCGGCGAAGGACCGATGGAACGCGAGCTCGAGACGGCGATCGACGCCGCGGGATTGCGGGAACGAGTCGTCCTCGCCGGTGCGTTCGATCACGTCGAGGATGTGCTCGCCGCCGCCGACCTGTTCGTGTTGCCCTCACGAGAAGAAGGGATGTCGCTGTCGTTGCTCGAGGCGATGGCCGCCGGGCTGCCGGTAGTCGTTAGTGATATCGCCGGAAATCGTAAGTTGATCGACCACGAACAATCGGGGCTTCTCGTGCCGGTCGATCGGCCAGACGATTGGGCCGAAGCCGTCTTTCGCGTGGTTTCCGATTACATGCTCGCTCGGCGACTAGGGGAGCAAGCCCGTATCAAAGCGCGGGAATACTCGCTGGAAACGATCGTCGCGAGGCATTTGGCGAAGTTTCGCGAGTTACTCGGCACCGATTGAACCGTTGCGGCGAAAAGTCGGGCCTAGTCGATCGGTCGGACATGGGCGTTCAAGGCTGCTTCGACGGCGTCCGTTCCTACGGCGGGGGCGTCGCACCGGCGATCTCGACACAGATACAAAGTCGGGCTGCCTTCGCGAGCCGTTCGACCCTCGAAAAGCTGGGCAAGCGGAGAGTCCTCGGGCGAGGTTTCGCCGCGTCGCACGGCAACGACGCGGTGCGGCAGGTACGGTTGCCACCATGCCGCAGGCAACGGACAGTGCGGATCATCGCTCGGGAAATCGTCCGGCAGCACGAAGACCGTGACCAAATCGCCTGCAACCAGTCGCTGGGCCGCCGCGAGGGCTTGGCCGCTTCCCAATGGTGCTTGTTGAATCCATCCCAGCAGGCTGCGAACGGCGCGTTCCGCTTTCTCGCGATACGATTCGTCTCCGGTCAAGTCGGCCAAACGCTGCAAGGTTTCGGCCATGACGCCGGTTCCCGAGGGGATCGCATCGTCCAAGAGATCGAGTTTGCGAACGGGGAGGTCGCGGTCGGTCTCGTCGCTCATGAAGTACGCGCCGCTCGGGTGTGAGAATCGTTTGTCGATTTCGTCGATCGTATCGATCGCCTTGGTGAGGTAGGTTTCGTCGCCGGTAACCTCGTACAGCGTGAGAGCCGCGGCGGCAAACAACGCGCCGTCTCGCATCGGGGCGAGATGACGCGCCCGGCCTCGGCAGTAGCGAATCAACAATCGCCCCGAGGCATCTCGCAGGGCCGTGTCGAGAAACTGAAATGCGTCGATTGCGGCTGCCGTGAAATCGGGGCGTCCCAAGACGGCGCCCGCCCGCGCGAAGGCGTCGATCGCCAACGCATTCCAGCCGAGCAAAATCTTCTCGTCGCGTGAAGGACGAACGCGCTGTTCTCTCGCCGTCCGCATTCGTTCGACGATGCGTGCAAGCACTGTTTCCAATTCGTCGAGCGACATGCCCAGTTCGTCGGCACACGATGGAAGCGGTCGAGGCCGAAAGAGAACGTTCGTGCCCTCGAAATTGCCGGCGGTGGTGATACCGAACACGCAGCGGGCGACGGCGGCCTCGTCGTCGGGCAGCGCGGCGTCGATTTCTTCGGGCGTCCACACGTAGAATTTTCCTTCGACGCCTTCACTGTCGGCGTCTTCTGCGG
>CAYVVR010000485.1:0-3507 GCA_964454655.1 uncultured Planctomycetaceae bacterium
GGAATCCTCCGAGAACAAAGCGGCGATGCGCTTCTTTTTCTCTTCGTCGAGTTCCTGTTGCGGCTGTTGCTCTTGCGTCGGCGTGGAGACTTCTTCCGGCGTTTCGCTTACCCGCACATCGATCGTCTTGGTTTCGGCGGTCGCGGGCGAATCTTCGCCGACGGTTCCTTCGTCGGTCAACCATTCATCCACGTCGAAGTCGCCTTGAGCGGCCTGAGCCGTTCGTGCGGCGGCTTCCTGGACCGATTCGACCTTGGGTTTCGTCGCCGGTTGCTCGACTTTGACGACGAACTCAAGGACCCCGACGATCAACTTGTCGCCGTCGGAGAGGGGGCATTCACCCCGCACTCGCTGACCGTTCACGAATGTGCCGTTCTTGCTTCCGAAGTCTCGCACCGCCAGATAATCGCCATCGAGAATGATGGCGCAGTGGTGACGGCTGACGAGTTCACTTCGGGGGCGGAGATGGCAGTCTTCGGAACGGCCGATGTAGAACCGCGGACCTTTGACGGTTACCGCTTTTCCTGCCAGCGAGCCGCTGGCAACCACCAGTTTGACATCCATTGTACCCAACCCTAATCACAGAGTAACGAGGTCCCACGGTAGACCTCGGGGAAAAGTATGGACCTCTGTGACGGCTGTCGTGCGAGCACGGAAGAACTCCACGGCATCGCGCCAGCCAGGGGCCCCCCAACACGATATCAGTCCGAAAACAGCACCAATGGATGATGAAAATGTTGGAGTGCCGAACCGATAGGCTCCAGCAAGCGACGCTGCCGCCCCGCGGGCGACTCGACCCGCAGTCACTCGATTTTCCAGAAAAGCCCGAGGAAAACCGGCTCCCGCAGTGCCGGTCTACCGATCGTGCCCGAAACCCGATCGGCATTCCCTGACGGGGACGAGCCTATCGAACCTACACCCTAGCTGCCCCTCTGTCATACTACCAACGCCGTGCGGCGCAGTCAAAGCCTTTTCAGCCACTCATTTCATATCGTCGTCAAAACCAGATTATTCTGATCGACGTTTTTCTGTCCAGACGGGGGATCCGTATATCTTTTCGGAAATTTTCGCTACCTCGGAAATGTCGATGATCGACTCCGGAGCTTCCTGCCATGTGACGGAAAGCATGTCCCCCAAAAGTCCTAGCCACTCGTGGAGCACGCGGGTTTGATCGAGAGGGCGGCTACTCAAGTCCTCGATTCCCGGCAGCTCGGGCGCAAACGGGGAACGGCGAAACAGAATGCTGCCGTGTTGAAGGACCGATCCGCGGAGCCTGCGTTGGGCGCTGCCGACGACCTTGTGCCCGGCGATCAGAATATCGCCCGGGCAATGACGTTGGAAACACAAGAAGGCCTTCGGATTGGAAACGGGCTTTTCTGCCGCCGACTCGCTGGCCGATGCCGCGGCACAGCCGAGCTGGTGGTCGCTTTGGGACAAAGGGCATCGGTCGCTCGTATGGGCATAGGCCGGAACGCCTGCCGCATTGAGCACATGCACGAGCGCATCGTGAACCGCACGATACAATGCGTCGCGCTTTGCAGCCATCGGATGCCCCGAAGGAAGCGCGATACTATAGGTCCATTCGTCGTCGTGCAAGATGGCGCCGCCGCCGCTGGGACGTCGGACGACCGGACACGCAGCACTCGCGGGATGACGATCGCGGTCTTCCAGTCGTTGAAAGTATCCCAAGCTAAGCGTGGCGGGCGACCAACGATACAACCGGACCGTCGCAATGCCTTCCCGCTCGGCTTCGCGAAGCAGGAACTCGTCGACGGCCATGTTGTAAACCCCGTCACGCGGTTCGCACCAGAGCAAGCGACAAGGTTGGATGGTATCGCTTGTGGACATCGATAATTGCCGACCTGTCGGGAGAACGTTTACGCGGACGGTTCCGCCTTCCAAGTCAAGCAAGGTTTCCGAGCCGCAGTAACCTCGTCGGGGCGACTGATTTCGGTGCTGTGCGGGGCATCGTGCAGCGTGTCGGCCGGTTCCTCGGTGATCCGGAACAGGGCTTCGACGAAGGCGTCGAGCGTTTCCTTGTTTTCCGTCTCGGTCGGCTCGATCATGAGTGCCTCACGGACGATCAACGGAAAGTACATCGTCGGGGCGTGAAATCCGTAATCGAGCAACCGCTTGGCGATGTCCATCGCGGTAATGCCCTTTTCCGCCTTGAGCTTCGAGGCTGTAGCCACGAATTCGTGCATGCATCGATCGCCGTGGGGGACGGGCAGGATGTGTTTGACGCGGCTGAGCAGATAGTTCGCATTCAACACGGCGGTCTCGGCGACTTTGCGCAAGCCGTCGGGCCCTTGTGTGCGAATGTAGCAATACGTTCGCAGCAGCACGCCCACGTTTCCGAAGAAGGATCGCACGCGACCGATGGAAAGCGGGCGATCGTAGTCGAGGCGGTATCCTTGTTCCGTCTTGACGACCACCGGCGTCGGCAGGAAGGGAGCCAAATCGTCTCGCACGGCGATGGGACCGGCTCCGGGGCCGCCGCCTCCGTGGGGGCCGCTGAACGTTTTATGCGGGTTGAAGTGCATCATGTCGGCCCCGAAGTCGCCGGGACGCGTCATGCCCATGATGGCGTTCATGTTGGCGCCGTCGATGTACACGAGGGCCCCGACGCGATGGACCCTTTCGGCGATCTCGGCAATCTGGTGATCGAACAACCCGAGGGTGTTCGGATTGGTGATCATGAAAACGGCCGTTTGATCGTCGAGCTTCGCATCGAGATCGTCGAGATCGACGAGGCCTTGATCGTTGCTTTTGATCTCGATGGTCGAGAATCCCGCCATCGTGGCGCTGGCCGGATTCGTACCGTGTGCGCCGTCGGGGACGAGCACTTTCGTTCGGTTTTGTCCGGTGTGCCGAAAATAGGCGGCCGCCGTCAAGAGGGCCGTCAACTCGCCCTGGGCGCCGGCGGCCGGTTGCAAGCTGACTGCCGGTAACCCGGCGATTTCGGCCAGCATTTCTTGCAGTTCGTACAGCAGTTGCAAGAGCCCTTGAATGGTGTCGTCGGGCTGCAGCGGGTGAACTTGGGAGAAGCCCGGCAGGCCGGATAAGCTTTCGTTCCGCTTCGGGTTGTACTTCATCGTACACGATCCGAGCGGGTAAAAGTGGGTATCGACCGACATGTTGCGGGTCGAAAGATTCACGAAATGGCGAACGACGTCGGGTTCCGACAATTCCGGCAATTCCGGCGGTTGATCCGCGAGATACTCCGGCGGAATGACGTCGGAAAGCGGCACGTTCGGAACGTCCGCCGTGGGCAAGACACGCTCCGCACTTCCCGGTTTCGACATTTCGAACAACAGTCGCGTGGCCTGACGGTTTCTCATCGTATATCGATTAGTGTTTTCTGGCAGTGAAGGAAAGGGCCGAGTCGAAAAGCCGAAAACGCTATTGCAAACACGCAACCAAGCGGTCGATTTCGGCTTGGGTGCGTTTTTCGGTGACGGCGATCAACAAGGCGTCGTCCATGTCGGGCAGCCAGCGAGCGAGGGG
>CAYVVR010000486.1:0-3481 GCA_964454655.1 uncultured Planctomycetaceae bacterium
CTCTTGGATGACGTGTTGCAGCAACTCGCCGTGGGCCTGTTGCACCTCGGGCTTGTCGAGACCGGTCTCGTGGAGGTTCATTTGGAAGGCCAGCGAGACGCGGTTGCCTTCGAACATCCAGAAGGCACCGCCGACGGCGGCCAAGGCCGAAACGACTCGCGGGGTGAACTCGGCCGCAAACTCCTCGGGGGCTAGGTCCGAGCGCGCAAGCTGGGCGATCTCGGAGACCAACGTGCGGATATGCTGCCTCGTCTGTTCGATCAGATGCGGATCGAGTGGTTGTTCCGTGCTCATGTTCTTCCGTCGTCAATCCGAGCCCAGTCGGCCCCGTTACCGGCCCCACCGCAGTGCCCCCTCAAAAGGCGGGCGGCTCGCGAGTCGCGCACGCCGAGTGCCCAGAGCGGGTATAGCGGTTTTCAGCCGTATGTACAACGCCGGCTTCGAGTTACAGCAGGAAGGCCGATCGGCGGGCGACACCGGGGCGGCTTATGGTATTGTTCGCGTTTGTCCGGCGGCAGGAAAACCTTACACTGCCGGAATATGGGGCGTTTGCGTCGTACCGCGCGCGGCGCGCACCCTCCCGGTAATCATTGCCGACGGGGCAGCCCCAAGCGCCGTTTCGACGCCGAAATTCTTCCCGTACCGGCAGAAAAGGCCTCCGCGGTGTTCCGGTGGTTCCAGAAAACCGAGTCGCACCGCCCCCCGGACATGAAACGACGCCTTTTGAGACACAGCGATCCCAAAAGGCGCACGGATTGTCAATCAGTCTGAGGGAGTGCCGATGCTCCCCGGGCGTTTTCAGGTGGTCGTCCCTTCTTCGTCGGCCGGAACCGGACCGGGAAGCGGCGATTCGATCGGCTTTTTCGTCTCTTGTTGCTGCGGCAAGGTCGGCTGCTGATCGGCAGGATCAGAGCTACCCGTTCCCGCGGCGGGAGCCGAAGGGGCCGTCGGCGCCGGGCTCCAAGCTCCGCTGTCGACCGTCGCGGGCGCACACGGATCGATCGGCACCACACACGGATCGACCGGCTCGCGATAGCACACGACCTTGGGCCGGTAGCAAGTCACCGTCTCGGGCACCAGCTTGCGAACCGTTCGCGGCACCTGGATTTCCTTTTCTTCGGCGACCATCTTGCAGGTTCGGACGGGAATCTTCTCGACCCGATCTTCGTACACCCATTTGTAGGTGGTCACCGGGATTTTCTTGACGACCGTCTCGGTCACCAGTCGGCACGTTTGGACGGGCACTTTCTTCACGACCCGCTCGACCACCGGCTTGCAAACCGTCACCGGCACCTTGCGAACTTCCTCGCGCTGCACGTAGCGGCAGGTTCGCACGGGCACCTTGCGGCACACCTTCTCGGGCACCATCGTGGTCACTTGGACGGGCACCTGCTCGGTGATCGTCTTGGCCACGTACTGGGTGACCGGCACTTGGACCGGCACCGGATTCGGCTGCCACACCCGTTTGACCTCGTAACGGCCGCGATTGGAAGGCACCCAATACAAGCCCGATTGCTGCCACTGGACCATGCCCGTCGCCGGATCGACGACCGGTCGCGCGGCTTGCCGCGACAGCGAGCTGGAAAACAGCCCCGGCTTGAGCACCAATTGATCGACGTAGCACCCTTGGTCGACGTACTGCGTCTTGTACGTGACGACGGGCTCTTGGACGGTGCGGCACTGCGTGCGATAGACCGTCTGCACGACCGGCTTGAGGACGGTCGTGCACTCTTCCCGTTCGCTGGTTTCCCAAACGGGTTCGGTCACGGTGTACCGTTCTTCGCGCTCGGTCGTCTCTTGCACGTAGCGGACGACGTTGTAGGCCTCTTCGCGGTACGAGGTTTCCCAGACCGGTTTTTGGACGGTATAGGTTTGTTCGCGTTCGGCGGTTTCGGCGACCAAACGGCCGACCTTGTAGCGTCGTTCCTGGTACGAGGTTTCCCAGACGGGCTTGTAGGTGACGACCTTGCGGGTTTCGTACGCGGTCTCGCACACCTCTTTATAGCGCGTCACCTGGTACGGCTCGTAGATCGTCTGGTAGACGATGCGGTACTCGGGCCCGGCCGAGCCCACGTAGACCGCTTGGGCCTGCGCCGCGGTCGCGGCAAGCCACACCGCCAACCCGGCCACAACACCGATCATGCGAGTCATCGTTTCGATCTCCTCCGCTTTCCTGCGAGAGATCCGTGCCCGGGCAAGTCGTTCGCCCGAGCAACCGCCTTGATTCCAAACCGGTCCCGCGGCTTCCATCCCTGTGCCGCGAAAGCGAGTTCCTCTTTGACGTTCCGAACATCGAAGGCGCATGCGCGCACACGAGGCACGCGCGCCCTCTACTTGAATTTGCCGGACGTTTTTCGAAATTGCAAACGGAAAAGTTTCACACAAATCGAAATTCGGCGCGTTAGTCTAGATCCTGCCGACACTTGCGAAACCCCGGTTTTTTTCAAGAAAATCGCGGCTTCGGCCGACACCTGTCCGACTGCGATCACCCGGCCGGCAAGCGACTTTGCGCCGCCCACAAAATCTGCATTTTTGTCAAGCTTTGTCGAGGTTTCGCCGACCGCCACCAGCCGACGAAACCTCTTGTGAAAAAACGGGGTGCCTCATCTCTCGCCAAAAAAGCTTGAAACCGAAAAAGTCATACAATATTATGTTAGCTGTCACGTACCTGGCTGCTGCCGTGTGCAAGTGCGGCTTCGGTGCGGTTCCCATCCCGGGCTGTCGATTCGATGTTCCACCTTCCCACCTGCAATGAGGGCCCGATTCATGTTGCTGCGTTCGCTTCTTCCGCGTGTGGTGTTTCCGGCCTGCCTCCTGCTGCTCTCCGCCGCGCACGCCGAGACGCGTGAAGTGTTGTCGCTCGACGGCACGTGGCAAATCGTATTCGACCGACAAAACGAAGGACGCACGGCCGACTGGTTCCACGATGCGAACTTTCCGCAAGATCGGGCCCGCCCCATCGAGGTGCCCTCGTGCTGGGAACGCATCGAAAAAGACTACGAGGGCGTCGCGTTCTATCGGCGGACGTTTCGCGTGCCCGAATCGTGGAAAGGCAAGATCGTTCGTCTCGAATTCGACGCCGTCAATTTTCTCGCCGAGGTGTGGGTGAACGACACGGCCGTGGGCTGCCACGAAGGCGGATTCACGCCGTTTTCCGTGCGGGTCGATCCGGTGTTGCGTCCCGGCGAAGAAAACACGCTGATCGTTCGCGTGATGGGCCCCATTCTGCTGACGAATCAACGGATCGAAGGCTACGGCCCGATGGAAACGCCCCAGTGGCGCGGCGCGATCACCGGCGGCATTTGGCAATCGGTCCGGTTGATTGCGACGGGCGATTGTTACTTCGACGACGTATTCATCGAACCGAAACTTGCCGCGAAAGAAGCCGCTTTCCACGTCGCAATCCGCAACGACGGCGCCGCCGTGCACCCCGTTCAACTCGATGTGGCGATTCGCCCCTCGCACACGCCCGATGCCGAGC
>CAYVVR010000487.1:0-3469 GCA_964454655.1 uncultured Planctomycetaceae bacterium
TCGTTCCGGCGGAAGCGTATCGGCGTGGTTGCCCCACGTTCGCCGCTTTTTCCTAAGGGGAAGTGATTCAGTATAGGAGATGACCGGGGAATCTCTCAAGCCCCCGTGCCGAGAATTCCCTATCGCAAAACGGCCATTTCCCGTCGGAGGCGTGTTTAACCGTCTTGCCCTGTCGTCCTATTTTGTCGCGGTCACGTCGGCGTCTGCTTACTCGTACGGCGTCAAGTCGACGCCGAACACCTCGTCCAGCTCACAGGGAGGCCCCGTGAGCACATAGACGCCTTTCGTCGTCAGCCCCAACGTATGCTCGAAATGGGCGCTGGGCTTGCCGTCGCGGGTAAGCTGCGTCCACAAGTCTTTCCCCACGCGCACGTCCTTCGTTCCGGCATTGACCATTGGCTCCACGGCGATCACCACCCCCGGTCGGAGGGGAAAATCGCCTCGCCGCAGAAAATCCCGGCACACGAAGTTGGGCACCTGCGGATCTTCGTGCATCGTCCGCCCGATCCCGTGACCGACGAACGCCTCGACGACCGAGAAACCTGCTTTCCGCACGTACGCGGCCATCTCTTTGGCGACTTCGGACCACTTCCGTCGCTTGGGCATCAGCTCGATCGCCAAGTCGAGCGTTCCCTTCGTCACCTCGAGCAACTTCGCTTTCTCGGGCGAAATCTCACCGACCGGATAGGTGACGGCCGCATCGCCGCACCAGCCGTTCACACGGCACCCGGTATCGATGCTGACGACATCGCCTTCTTCGAGCTTGCGATCGCCGGGGATCCCGTGAACGACCTCCTCGTTGACCGAGATGCACGTGACCGCCGGAAAGGGAACCGGGCCGGGTACCCCTTTGAACAGCGGGTGGGCGTCATGCTCGGCGAAGAACGCTTCGACCGCCGCGTCGATTTCTCGGGTCGTGATTCCAGGACGAATCAACGATGCCGCCAATTGCTGGGCTTTCCACACCAGGAAGCCCGCCGGACGCATCGCCGCAATTTCTCGGTCTGAACGCAGCACCAACACCGCTGTTGCTTACTCCTTGTGCAGCCCGGCCGTCGACACTTTACCCAATCGCGTCGAGCACACCGACGATGCGCTCGAAGATTTCGTCCACCGTGCCGAGCCCGTCGATCGACTTGAGCAATCCGGCCTTTTGGTAATAGTCGAGCAACGGCGCCGTTTGCGTACGATAGGCGACCAACCGTTGCTTGATGACCTCGGGCTTGTCGTCGGCCCGTCCTCGCCTGGCGAGGCGTTTGAACAATTCCTCTTCGGGCACCTGAAGCTCGAGAACGACGTCCAACGGCGTGCCCCGTTCTTTCAACATCGCGTCCAAGGCTTCGGCTTGTGCGATCGTCCGAGGAAAGCCGTCGAGCAGGTATCCTTTTTCGCAGTCCGGTTCGTTCAGCCGGTCGCGGATGATCGCGACGATGATATCGTCGGGAACCAGCTCGCCGCGCGACATGTATTCGTCGGCCTTGAGTCCGACTTCGGTCTTCGCGTCGCGTGCGGCGCGAAGCATATCGCCGGTCGACAGGTGCGCCACGCCGTAGCGTTCGATGATCTTCTCGGCCTGGGTTCCCTTGCCCGCCCCGGGCGGTCCGATGAACACGATCCTCATGGCTTCGTCCTCTCCCAGCGAAAGTTCCCGTCCGACTGCCGAACGGCTCGCCAAACCCACGCACGCGGTCCTATCGGCTTGCGTGCTCGACTCCGCGCCGTCCTTCGATAACCGAAACCGGCCCCGCGTGTAATTGGCGGCGCCGGTCGTCGGTTCGATGGTTCGTTACCGCAGAAGCCGCAACGCGCCGGCTCCCGCGCGTCGATTGCTATTCCAAAAGCCCCTTGTAGTTTCGCATGATCAGGTGGCTATCGATCTTCTGCACGAAGTCGAACGCCACGCTGACGGCGATCAGCAAGCTCGTTCCGCCGTAGAAGCTGGCGAACATATAGCTGATCCCCATCGTGTCGGCGATGATCGTCGGAATGATCGCCACCGCAGCCAAGAACCCGGCACCCACGTAGGTAATTCGCACCATCACCTTTTCCAGGTATTCCGCCGTGCGACGACCGGGCCGATAACCGCGGATAAACGACCCGTGATCTTTCAATTGGTCGGCGATGTCCTTCGGATTGAACGTGATGGCCGTCCAGAAGTAGCAGAAGAAATAAATCAACCCGATGTACATGAAGTTGTACCAGAATCCGTCGCCGCGATGGAACACGTTCGCCAGATCCTGCCAGATCTTCGCTCCGGACCACGTCGAAAGCGCCTGGAAAATCGCCAGCGGGAACAGCAACAAGCTACTGGCGAAGATGATCGGCATGACGCCGCCCTGGTTGACCAGCAGCGGCAGGAATTGCTGGCCACCGCCGTACACGCGGCGCCCTCGCATGTGCTTGGCGCTTTCCGTCCGAATCCGCCGCTGTCCGCGTGTGATAAAGATGATGCCGGCCACCACCGAAACGAACAACACGGCCAACACGAGCAGTTTGTCGACCCCCAGTTGACCGCTGGTACCGGTCAACTGGAAACCGTTGTCGAGCATGGGTTTGATTTCCTGGTACCCGGCAGGCAGCATCCGGGCGAGAATACCGGCGGTGATCAACAAGCTGATGCCGTTTCCGACGCCGAACTCGTCGATTTGTTCCCCCAGCCACATCAAGAAGGCCGTACCGCACGTCATGATCATGACGGCCATGAACGTCCAGGCGAACAGCCCCGGCCCACTCTCAGGATTGGAATACGCGTCGACGACCAACCCTGCCCTTGCGACCCAGGCCACGTAGACCCAACTTTGGACGAGGCAGATCCCGATCGTCGCGTACCGCGTGTACTCGTTGATTTTCTTTCGCCCGGCCTCGCCTTCCTTTTGGAGCTTCTCCAACGGCGGGTAAACACTTCCCAAAAGCTGGAAGATAATCGAAGCCGAGATGTACGGCATGATCCCCAAGCCGAAGATCGTCGCCTGATTCAGCCGCGACGCGGAAAAGATCGCCATCTGATCGAGCAGGTCGCGGAAGCCGCCGGTCTGCGACTCGAAGATGCCCATCATCTTCGCCGTGTCGACGCCGGGAATCGGAATATGCCAACCGATTCGATAGATCCCCAACAACAGGATGGTGAGGAGGAGTTTCCGACGAAGTTCGGGAATCGTGAAGATGACGCGGATCTTCTCAAACATCGCTCACACGGTCCCTTGCGATTAGACGCGCCTGCGGCGGCCGATCGGCCGCACCTTCCTCAACCATCCGTCTTGCGGCTTTTGTATTTCTTCTTGAAAGCACGCTTCTCCGGCGGTTTCTTTTGGCCCTTGACGACCGGGGCCTTGCCGGGCAACACGACCACCTCGCCGCCGGCCGCCTCGATCTTTTCCTTCGCCGAAGCGCTGAAGCGGTGGGCCGAAACCTTCAACTTCTTGGTTAATTCCCCGTCGCCGAGAACTTTGCACAAGTCTACGCTCTTCTT
>CAYVVR010000488.1:0-3463 GCA_964454655.1 uncultured Planctomycetaceae bacterium
TGATCCAGAGTCAGTCGTGCTGCCGTTACACCAATCCCCAAAGCCGATGTCGTTACGACATCTCTAAAAAAGATAAGGCAGGCTGCCTCGGGCGTCAAGACGAGCCGTGCCCTCTTTCGGCGGTGCCTTCCCGTCCGCCCATGCACGCACGGCCGATGACGAACTTTCCGCCCGAGCCGCCTTTTCGCGACTCGGGCGGATCGCCGTTCGTACGCTCAACCGCGTGGTTTTTTGTTGCCGCCGGAGAAGGATGTCTCAGGCGAGCACTTGCTTGCAGAACTCGACGCACTTGCGAACTTCGGTCACGGCGTCGGAGCCTTCGGGGATTTTGTATTCGAGTTCGATGTCGGCCGGGAACTTCAGGCCGTTTTCTTTCATGTGCAACAGCACCAAAGCCAGCGGGGTGTCGCCCTGCCCCAAGGGCATGTTCGGACCGTTGTTGACCTTGCGATCCTTGATGTGCAGGCTGACGATCCGATCGCCGTACTTCTTGATCAGCTCGATCGGGCAGCGATTGGCACCGGCCACATAGTGCCCGATGTCGAGGTTGATACCCAAGTTCTTACCGTAGGTAAGGATTTCACCGTCGTACGTATCGAATCGCAATTGCGTGTGGTTGTGGAAGCCGATTTTGACGTTGTGCTTGTCGGCCATGGGCCCCAATCGCTTGGCGGCCTCGGGCGAAAGTTCCCGCGTGATCGCGCCGGCCCCCAAGGCCTTGGCCACGTTGAAATAGTATTCGATTTGTTCGTCGGGCATGCCGGGGTTGCCGATATCACCGAACTTGACGATGTGAATTTTCACGCCCGCGTCGGCATACAACCGGCCCAATTCTTCGTACTTTTTCATCGGGGCCGAAAGTCGCCACTTCAAGAGGTCGTTTCCTTTCAGCCCTTTCGGGAGACCGGCGTATTCTTCCGCCGGTCCGCCCATCAACTCGACGGAGCTGATGCCGCATTCGGTGATGTATTTCAGAAGATCTTCAGCGCTACTGGGCAGCGAGCGAAAGCTATACGTGATCGTTCCGATTTGGACGCCACCGAAAACCGAGTTCGGCTTTTCAGCGGCAGAAACGGCAGACGTCGGTCCCAAGACGCTTCCGGCGGCAACGGCTGCGGCGGTGCCTAAAACGGTTCGGCGGGTGATGCGCAGAGCATTTTTCTTCATCGTGGTAACTCCTGGAAGAACGGAAAAACAGTCGTCGGCTGTTGAAGAATCTTGTTCACTCCCCTGCCCTGTCGATTCGGCGAGCAGCTCATCCCCCAAGAAATGCACGGTAGTTCGTGAACCGAGAGAATGCAACCGATGGGCGAGAGAATCGAGCCTCGACGCGACGGCGGCGTTTCTTGCCCGCTGCGAGGATGGAGCGATACCGCTTCATCAATAGCGTAACGGTTGATCGGCGCGAGCGCTGAGGCGCGTGTTGCCCCGGTCGGGCAACGAAGCTTGTCCGGAAAGCCCGAGATGGCTTTGCAAGGCGGCCACTCGCATGGCTACCAACGGTTGCCGCTCGTCGTACATCAGCGAACGTTGATAGTTTTCCAACGCCTGGATCGTGTGCCCGTTGAGTTCCCGGATGTGGCCCAGCGCAGCCAATGCGCGGGCATTCGTGTTGTCGATGGCCAACGCACTGAGAAGATGGTTTTCGGCCGCGTCGATTTCGCCGAATTCTTCGCACAGCCTGGCCAGTTCGATTTTCGGCTCCGGCGATCCGGGATTTCTCACCATCCAGTTTTGCAGCAAGCGGAACGCCGCTTGCGATTTGCCCTGTTCGACCAGCAAGACGGCCAACGCTCGGTAACACGCCGCGTGGTTGGGATCGTAGTCGAGGCAGCGATGATAGTACTGTTCCGCCTGGGCGAAGTAGGCGGGGTTCTTCTTGACCTTGCCTAGTTGGTGATACGTAGAAGCCAGATTGTAATACGCGTCGGCGTTTCGAGGGTCGAGAGCCGTCGCCTTTTCGAATCGTTCCAACGCCGCATCGTATTGAGACTGCCGGTAAAGCCGGACACCTTCGGCATTCAGGCCCTGCGCCGTGAGGCCGCTGCATCCACATGCGATGGCAAGACAAACAAAAAGCGTCGTGCCGCAGAGAACGCCGAATGTTGTTATTGATTTCGATCGCCGCATGGCATCGTGTTCCGACAGAATGGGAGGCTCGGTACGCGTCCGATACCCGGTCGCGTACGTACCGCCGCTGGCGAGTCCGTCACTACTCCCGAGCGCAGCTCGGGACACCAAAGGTGCGAGATGGTACCAATCCGGCCCCCACACGACAAGACGAAATTGACACGGTCTTGGGGTAGATTGGGTGGTTTGTGAAGAATAGGGTGTTTGTGGTTTGCGGCCGCGCCGAGCCGCGAAATCGGCGGGTTAGGGCCGAATCGAAACCCGCTTCAACGTGAGGTATTCTTCCAAGCTATAGCGGGAGCAGTCTTTGCCGATACCGCTCTGTTTCACGCCGCCGTGAGGCAGGTGGACTGCATAGTGTGCCTCGTTGATGCACACGCTGCCGGCCTGAATTCCCGAGGCCGCTTCGAGGGCCCGTTTAAGGCTTTTCGTGTAGACGTAAGCCGCCAATCCGTATTCGGTATCGTTGGCCAGGGCGATCGGATCGTCGTCGTCACCGAACGGAATGACCGGCAACACCGGGCCGAAGATTTCGGTGCGCGTGATGTCCATGTCGCAGGTTACCTCGCGCAGAATGGTCGGTTCCAAGTAGTAGCCTTTCGGCAGCGAAGGAGGAATTCGCCCTCCGCAGACGATTTGGGCACCGGCGTTGCACGCCATATTGATCAGTTCGAGGACCCTAGAGCGATCTTCGGCGGTCAGCATGGGCCCCATTCGGGGGCCTTCGCCGCGCCCTGCTCCCAATACGATCTGCGATGCTTCGTGAGCGGCGCGATCCAGAAAGGCTTCGTAGACGCGTTGATGCACGAAACAGCGGTTCGGCGAAACGCAAACCTGCCCCGTGTTGGCGAATTTCAAGCCCACGATGTCGGCGGCCGCCGCGTCGATGTCGGCGTCGTCGTAAACGAGAACCGGGGCGTTTCCGCCGAGTTCCAACGAGAAATGCTTGACGCCCGTGCAGGCGGTTTGCATTGCTCGAACGCCCGATCGAGTCGACCCGATCATCGTGAACATGGCCGGAATGGGACTTTCCAGAAGCGGTCGCGTGACGGCGTAATCGGTGCCGGTGATGAGGTTGACGACCCCGGCGGGAATTCCCGCCTCGGCCAGAAGCTCGCCGCACCGCAGCGACGCCAAAGGCGTCAGCCGCGACGGACGCACGATCGCGGTACATCCGGATGCCAATACGGGGCCCAATTTGTACCCCAAGTTCAAAAGCGGAAAATTCCACGCCAGGTAACCGACGACGACACCCAGCGGTTGGCGCAGCGTGTAGTGAAGCAAACGACCGTCGGGATCGGGGATGACCTGTTGGTCGATGCGGGCCGCTTCT
>CAYVVR010000489.1:0-3461 GCA_964454655.1 uncultured Planctomycetaceae bacterium
CCCAACGCAAACGACACTCGTCGCACGCCGCGCAAGCCACCCGCCGGAATTCCTCGCTTGCTCGATTCGGGATTTACCGAACGACGGAATTGTTTCGAAGTTGCCATCTTAGCCGGTTTGTCCAAGGGGAACCATCGCTGAAGACGTGCCGCGAGCAGACTTTACCCATTCAGCAGAGGCCCTTCGATCCGATTGGGAAAGGGCACAGTTTCCGCGAGCCACAGGGCACTTTGAGCCATACCGCGTGCTAGGTTTCTGAGGGCTCCGTACGCACCAACTTCAACCGCTTTGATTGTCGCCAAAAGCCGCACGCAGCGTGCCCGGGAGCCCCCCAATCGACGGTAACAACTGTGCGGGTTGTGACGCCAAACACCTGTCCCTGGGGGCAGAAATCCTACGGACTTTGGCCATTGTCGACAAGAGCCGTACCCAAAGCGTGACCTAGGGTTTGGTAGACCGCGGGGAAGACTCCTCGGCGGCATCGTTCACGACCAGCGTTGGAAACATCATACGAAAGAGTTTGAGCACACCGATGGGCTTCCTGAAAAAATTCTTCCGTAACGTGACGCGTGACGGCAGCGTGCCGGCCGGAACAAGCAGTTTCGACCAGCTCAGCGAGGGTGAACTCGAGGCGCATCTGCGGATCGCCCGCTACGGCAAGTTCGTCCTCACCGATGCCATTCGTCCTTCGTACGACCTTCAAGTCGTACCGACCGAAGGCTATCGTCACGATGTCTACCGGGAGAGCGACAACAGCACGACGATTCCGGTCCTGATGGCCGCCGTCAGCAAGGAACGTTTGTTCGACGTCTTCATGGACCTCCTCGAACCGTTGGGTTCGGTGGTCGACGTCGTCCTGGAAACGAGTCATCACCGGGACAAGCCGGGCCACTTGGACCTCTACCGCGAACACATCGACATCCCGGTCCTGGAAAGCATCCTCTACGATTACGAAGACTTACTGACCAACGACGGCTGCACGGGAGTCGCCGTGCTCAACCCGAACATCCCCCTCGAGGTCCAATTCGACGAACACAAATTGTTGATCGCGTACGGATCGGACTTGCGGGAGTTCGAAGCCATTTTGGCCCGCCACAAGATTCCCTGCGACGAAAAGATTCGCTTCATCACCGAAGCCGAACACGTACACTCGTCGACCGAATACTACGCCCGCCAGTTTGAAGAATTGCGGACACGTTTGGGCATGGACGAAGCATTCGTTTGACGCGTATACCCGACCACGAATCGACACGCCGCAGGTTGCACATCGACCTGCGGCGTTTTCATTTTGCTTTCAACCGGAAGAATCACGGCTCGATCAGGTACACCTGCCCCGCGATGTCGAGCAACGTAGGCTCGTCGAACACTAGGTACTGCGCGACCTCGCGACCGTTTTTGCGAATCAATTCGAAATACTCGTCGCTGAACTGCTTGATTCGAATCGGCTTTTGCTGTCGGGCTTCTGAAAGCGTCCCATCGACCCATTGATTGTCGCGGAAGTAGAACACGCGGTTGCCGACATGTCGCACCGTCGCCGGAACCGCCGCTTCCGCAGTTTCCTCTTCGGCCGCGGCGCGCGCCGCCTGCGCAATGCCGGCCGGCACGTTCCCGCCTCGGCCTCGCGCCAATGCCGGTGCCGTCGGAGCCGCCTGAGCGCCGGGGGCGGCGTAGCCGCCGAATCCCCGAATACTCCCTAACGCATCGGCTGCTTGTGCCCTTTGCAAATTAGCCTTTCCGGAGCGTTGCATCACGCCGCCGTATCCTTCAGTTTGGGCCAGCGCCTCGAGCCGTCGCTCCGCGAGGCGCGCGTTGCCGGTCAAGTCGGTGATCGGCACGTTTTCATCCGCCAAAAAGGATGTGTACGGCGTGAGAATCCCGTGCTTGGTCGCCAGGGCGACCAATTCCTCGATCAACTCTTCGTTCTTTCCCTCCAGATCGATCTGGTCGAGGATCTCACCGACACGACGGATGGCCCACAGTTTCTCGACGAAGGCGGTCTGTTCGTTGTGATCGTAATCCTTGAATCGGCCTTCGAAGGTAAACTTTTGGACCTTACCGTTCACCTTCCCCGACAAGTGGAACACGACGTCGCCGCTTCGCTTGTACCGGCCGACCAACGCCAGTTGCTCACCCGCAAACAAATCGAAAGGCGGCTTCGGATACAACCGGCTCACCGGCGACGAAGCCGTATCGCGATCGTCGACGACCACCTCGAGCTTGCAGTCGGTCAACACCGGAGCCTGAATTCGGCGGTAAAAGCGGGCGACGCGTTCTTCGATGTCTTCATTCGGCAAAACGTATTCACTTTGCCCGTGCGAGGTGCGTGCCAAACGATCCAAAAGTCGTGCGTTGACGTCGTATCCAACTCCAAAGCAGAATAGTCGGGCGTCGACCTCGTTTGCTTCGATCGCCCGCTTGACGATCATTGCCTCGTTTCGCTCACCCGTCGTGGGCAAACCATCGGTCAGGAAAACGACGTAGTTCGCACGTTCAGGATCGTGCAGTTGACTCAACGCCGTTCGCAACGCCGCGTCGATGTTCGTCGACCCACCGGCATACAATCCATCGACGAACGCGGTGGCTTTGCGACGCGTCTTCGGGGTGAACGCTTGTAGCTCGGGCTCAAAGGTTTCGACGTTACTGTCGTAAGCGACGATGTTGAACAAGTCTCCCTCTTCCAGGTTGTCGAGCACGAAGCGAAGTGCTTCTTTCACTTGCTCGATTTTCTTGCCGCTCATGCTGCCCGATTTGTCGACCACGAAGACGACCGTTTTCTTGAGCGGTTTGCCCTTCGGTTCGACCGGCGGAGCGGCCAACAGCAAAAAGTAGCCTTCCTCGTTTCGATCGGGTCGATAACTGAGGATGCGTGCCGCCAGGGGATCGCGCGAAATGTTGAACAACAGCCGAAAATCTTGATGGGGAAGCACCTGCTTTTCGGACCACTCCACGGTGACTCGGTCCTCGCCGTGTCGTTCGATGTCGACGTCATGCGTCGGTGAATACACGTTCTTCACCGCGTCGCTCGATCGAATCGACACGCGAATGTTCAAGCTCTTCAACGGTTTGGCCGAGTACTTCGCCGTGCTGAGCGGAAAGAGAAAATCGGTCATCCCCTCGAACGATCGGCAAAGATATGAATAGTGCAGCGAAACCGTTCGTTTCGCGCCGGGCGGAATGGGAAACACGTTCGTCTGAAACATGCCGTAGCCGACCCATTCCAAGAGTGCCGGATCACGATTGCGGCGCACGATTTCTTCGTACCGACGGCGTGCTTCCTCGGCGGGCAAGATCTTGCCGGGAATCTCTTTGCCGTCCACCATGAACGTCATCTGGTCGATCGCGCTTTCGTAAGGCAGCGGAAAGACAAACCGGGCCTCGATCTGCCGGCTGCCGTGGTTGACGAACGTTTGCGTCGTTTCAACCTGCGCGACTTGGTCGTCGATGTCGGCATGTACTTCCAG
>CAYVVR010000490.1:0-3453 GCA_964454655.1 uncultured Planctomycetaceae bacterium
TGCGTTTGCGGTTTCCCGACTTCGAAGACGTCTTCTTGGCCGCCTTGTTGCACGACTTGGGAATCATTTTGATCGACCAGCACGACAACGCGCGGTTCGTGCGGGTGATCGACGAGGCCGTCGAAGGGACTTCGTTGTGTGAGGTCGAAAAACGCATTCTCGGGTACAGCCACGCCGAATTGGCTGAAGCCGTCGGCAAGATGTGGTCGTTTCCCGAGGCGGTCGTGATCGCCGGACGGTACCATCACAATCCCGATGGTTACCGTGGTGAGCACCTCAATTTGCTGCGTGCCGTCGTTGTGGCCAATCTCGTGTGCACGCTCAAAGGAATTTCGTCGATCGGGCGAAATCTACTGCGAGTCTCTCCGACCTGCATTCTCGGTTTGGGATTGCGAAAGGACGACTTGCGCGTTTTGGCGGAGGATTTGGACCAGGAAGTCGCGGCAAACGTGGGCCTGTACCAAATCTGACACGCATCGGGTTCATTGGGAAAAGGCGATCGGATGGAAATCGCTTTTCAAAACTTGGACGAGTTGCTTGCCTCGTTGGACGAGACCGAAAAGGCTTGTCCCGGCGAGACCCAATTGCACCGCACGCTTTGCGCCCGCGATGATCTCGGCTGGCTGATCTTCGACGGCAGTGGAAAACTGCTTGCGACCGCCGACGAGCTGGCCGCCATGCGCCGTGAACGGCTCGACGCGTTGGGACGCGAAGCGATCGAGTGCCTGCGGGAATCGCCGGCTTGTGCTTTTCGCATTCCCACGGCTCAGCAATCGGTCGTCGTTTTGGCCGTGCGACTGGCCGACGAAGACCTGATCGCCGTGCGGCTCCAACGGGCGTCGGATGACGAAGAGCTGCCTTCCGAACCGATCGAGATCTATCGCCGCGTATGTGCCGGTGCCTTGCAAGCGGCGACGCAATTGCGCGATGAATGCCGACGGCTGCAAACCCGCATGCAGCATCGCCAGGCCGAACTCGAGATGATGGAGAGCCTTCAGCAGGAGGCCTTCGCAGGGTCGCTGGCCGAACGCGAAGAACGGTTGCGGCAGCAGGAACTCAAGGCCGAATGGGAACGGTTGTGCCGCGAGGCCGAAAGTGCGGCCAGGGCCAAAAACGAATTTCTGTCGAACGTCAGCCACGAATTGCGCACGCCGTTGACCGCCGTGTTGGGCTATACCGAAATGCTTCTCGGCGAGACGGGCGATATCACCGATTACCGGCCGCAACTCGAAGTCATCCACCGCAACGGCGAAACGCTCTTGCGTTTGATCGACGACATCTTGTGCCTTTCCAAGTTGGAAAGCGGCAAGCTCGAATTGAGGACGACGTCGATTGCTCCGTGGGAAATCATCGAGGAAGTTGCGGCGATGATGCGTCCGCGGGCTGAAGAACGCGGTCTGGAGATACGCATCGAGTATTCGTTTCCTCTGCCGGAACGCATCCAGACCGATCCTTTCCGCTTGCGGCAAATCTTGGTAAACCTCGTCGGCAACGCGATCAAGTTCACCGAACAAGGCTACATCGACATTCGCGCCCGCTGCGTGCGTGCCGCGGGCGGACATTCGATTTTCCAGGTCGATGTCGCCGACACAGGAGTCGGGATCGAGCCGCGAGTGCTCCAGCAGCTTTTCGCTCCCTTCGCGCAACGAGGAAACGCGAGTCAGCCCTCGCCCCAAGGGATTGGCTTGGGACTGACCGTCGCCCAACGGATGGCCCGCGTGTTGGGCGGCCGCCTCGAAGCGTGTAGTTATCCCGGAAAAGGAAGCGTGTTTACCGTATCGGTCGATCCCGGCCCACTCGACGGCGTGGCGATGGTGGCGGCGATTCCGGGGCTCGACGTTTCGGCGGCGACTGCGACAGCGTGCGAGAAACCGGTTCGACCACGCCGCATTCTGCTTGCCGAAGATGGTCCCGACAATCAGCGGCTGATTCGGCATTTGCTGACGAAGGCCGGTTACGAGGTCGATCTGGCGGAAAACGGGTGTGAAGCCTGGCGGATGGCCGTCGACTCGGCGGCCAAAGGGTTGCCGTACGACATGATTTTGATGGATATGCAAATGCCCGAGATGGACGGGTACGAAGCAACCCGCCGTCTGCGCGAAAACGGCTGGGACGGGCCGATCGTCGCGCTGACCGCCCACGCATTACCCGACGACCGGGAAAAATGTCTGCAAGTCGGTTGCGATGGTTATCTGTCGAAGCCGATCAAGCGGGAACAACTCTTGGAATACGTGCGCGAAAAGCTGGCGGAGGAGGAATCGAGTGCCGAGCGTTCGGTGAGCGATTGTCCCGTCGTAAGCGGCGACGGCGACCTCTCGTCGCACGATGCGTCCCTGTCGCCTTCCTCGACGTCGTTACCCGGTTTGTCTGATTCGCCATCGTTGCCGTAAAAAGAGCCGCGGGTTCGGCCGCGGCTTTCGCTAAAACGATTTCGAGTCGGGGTGAGGGCGTCCGGTTGCGCTCAAGGTTCGGCATCGAGGACAACGGGGACGTCGAGTTCACGTCCTTCCCGCAGCACGCGGAAGACGACCCGCTGTCCCGGAGATTTCTCGTCGAGGATGCTGAAATAGTCTTCTACCGATTTGACCGGCTTGCCGTCGATGGCAATGATCAGATCGGCCGCCGAGCGATCGATATGGGTCGATTCATAGATGAACGGTCCTTGGCGACGCGTTTCTCGCACGATCTTGGGACCTTGCAAGCCTGCGCGTTCGGCGGCTCCCCCGGGACGCAATGCGGCGATCAACAGCCCCGCCTCTGTTTCGTAGACCCGCAAGATACCGGCGTCGGCGCGGACGACACGGCCCGAGACGATCAATTGCGGCACGACGCGGGCGATCGTGTTGATCGGCGTGGCGAACCCCACACCTGCGTTTTCGCCGGTCGTGCTGGCGATCGCCGTGTTCATGCCGATCATGCGACCTTGGCTGTCGAGTAGCGGACCGCCCGAATTGCCCGGATTGATCGCGGCATCGACCTGGATCACTTGTTTCAAGACGCGGCTGCGACGCGGGGCCGGCAACGTTCGGTTGAGGCTGGAAATGACGCCCGTGGTGAACGTCCGCTCGAGCCCGAAGGGGTTCCCAATGGCAAATACACGTTGGCCTACGCGGAGTTTCGTCGAATCCCCGAACACCAGCGGAAACAGCTTTTCGGCGGGCGCGTCGATCTTCAAGACGGCAATGTCGGTCGCCGGGTCTTGGCCGACCATCTTGCCCTCGTAGACCATTCCGTCGAAGAGAATCACATTGATTTCGCGGGCATCGGCGACCACGTGGTAGTTCGTCACGATATGCCCCTGTTTGTCGATGACCACACCGCTCCCTTGGCCTTCCGAAATCGTGCTCGTCATGAAGAAGTAGTCGGGCTCGACGCTTTTCGTGCGGATGTTGACCACCGCCCGGTTGCAGCGATCGTATACCGAAATGGCAATCAGCTCATCCTGCGTGTACT
>CAYVVR010000491.1:0-3439 GCA_964454655.1 uncultured Planctomycetaceae bacterium
CTACTTGGTGGATCTGGTTCGGACCGGCCGAATCACGCACGTGGCGACGAACGGGGCGGGCATGATTCATGACTTCGAGCTGGCGACCGTCGGCGGCACGAGCGAAAACGTCGCGCGTTGGATTCGCGTCGGACAGTTCGGTCTGTGGGAAGAAACCGGTCGCTTGAATACCATCGTCCGCGAGGCCGCCGAGCGGGACGAAGGACTGGGCGAGGCCGTCGGCCGCACGATCTGCGAAATGCAGAACGACCTACCGCACTTCGAGTTGAGTTTGGCCGCCGCGTGCTACGAATCCGACGTTCCCATGACGGTACACGTAGGCGTCGGTTGCGACATCATTCACGCGCACCCCGACTGCGACGGCGCCGCATTGGGTCAGGCGTCGTACACCGATTTCCTGATCTTCGCCCATTCGGTCTCGCAGTTGGAAGGCGGCGTCTTCTTGAACTTGGGAACGGCCGTCATGGGCCCCGAGGTCTACTTGAAGGCTCTTTCGATGGCGCGAAACGTCGCCCGGCGGCACGACGAATCGATCACCCAGTTCACCACGGCGGTCTTCGACCTGGCGCCTTTGCCCGACGACTGGCGAGACGGACCACCGGGTAAAGATCATCCCCAATACTATTACCGCCCCTGGAAAACCATCTTGGTGCGCACGGTCGCCGACGGCGGAACGAGCTATTACTTTCGTCTCGACCATCGGGAATCGGTGCGTGCGCTGTGGACGCGTCTCGTTTCTATGCCCTAACCCCACTTTCGAGGGAGTTCGTGCGATCGCGGCTCGGCGTCCTATGTAAGTAATATGGAAGCGGCAAACGGCATCGTTTTCGGGCATGGTCCCTATTCTGTATTTCTGTGTTCCCCGGTGCGAACCCTGAATCGACTCTCGATTCGACATCTTTGGTGATTTGACAAGGGAGGTATTCGATGATTTCGCCACGCGTTTCCCGTCGTTCGATGGTCAAGGCTATCGCGGCCACGGCCGTCGGCGCACCGCTGATCTGGCAACGACGTTCGGCCCTGGGCATGGATGCGAACAGTCGGCCCGTGTTTGCGGCGATCGGTGTCGGCGGCGAAGGCAGCTTCGCCCGCGGCAGCAAGATCGCGCAAAACGCTGCCGCCTTCGCCGATATCGTAGCGGTTTGCGACGTCGACCGCCGTCATGCCGAGGCCTTCAGCGCGAAGTTCGGCAACAAGCTCCGCATTTACAACGACTACCGCGAGCTGCTCGACAAAGAAAAGCTCGATCTCGTCACGATCGGCACGCCCGACCACTGGCACGTTCCCATTTCGGTGGCCGCTTTGAAGGCGGGACTGCACGTGTACTGCGAAAAACCGTTGACCTTGACGATCGAAGAAGGCCAAATCATCGGTCGCGTGGTCAAAGAGACCGGAAAGGTGTTCCAGGTCGGAACGCAACAACGAAGCGAATTCGCCTTGCGGTTCTTGCAAGCCGTCGTGCTTGCCAAGAGCGGCCGGCTGGGCAAGCATCTGCACGCTTACGTGGGCATCGGCGGCGGCCCGGAAGGCGGTCCGTTCCCCACCGCCCAAGCCCCCGAATATTTCGACTGGAACATGTGGCTGGGACCGGCCCCCAAACGAGAATACACCGTCGAGCGTACGCACAAGACGTTCCGCTGGTGGCTGGAATACTCCGGCGGCAAAATGACCGACTGGGGAGCCCACCATATCGACATCGCCCAATGGGCGTTGGGGGTCGACCACACCGGTCCCGTCGAGATCGAAGGGACGGGCAACTTCCCCTCGTACATTCCCGAGAACTACGACGTCCAAGCTTTCTTGGCGGGCGAAATCGAACTGCCCAACGGCTACAACACGGCCACCACGTTCGACATCACGTTGAAATACGCCAACGGCGCCACCCTGAACGTGCAGCCCAGCGCGAAAGGCAACGGCGGGAACGGCATTCTCATCGAAGGAGAACTGGGACGCATCTTCGTGAACCGCGGACGTCTGTCGGGCAAGCCCGTCGAAGACCTGACCGAAGCCGACTGGAAGTGGATCAACGAAGAAGTCGTCAAGCTCTACAAGGGCAAGGAACCCGGCAACCACATGAAGAATTTCTTCGACTGCCTCGCCGACGGCTCCGTTCCCATCTCCGACGTCTGGACGCATCATCGCACGATGACCTCGTGCCACATGTGCAATCTCACGTTGCTGTTACGTCGAAAGTTGCGGTGGGATCCCGACAAGGAAGAGTTCATCGGCGACGAACAGGCCAACGCCCTGCGGAGTCGACCGCGGCGCAAAGGCTTCGAGCTGGAAGTGTAAACGTCTCCCCCACTTCGATGACAAGCGGCACGCGACGGTCGCAACCGTCGCTCTGCGGTGTGTAGCCTCTTTTTATGATTGAGGGCAACGACGCCTCTCGAAGCGAATTCGGGAGGCGTCTTCCATGCGCCGTCGATCGAAGGCGACACCTTTTTCTGCGGCGACGGTGCCGTCATCTCCCAGTCAACACAGAAAAACTTTGCCGATCACGCACCCTGGAGAACACACAACCGGCAGCTTGTCACCCGCAAAATTTACCATAATTACCCCGCCTCCGTAACGTGCATAACCGCGATGATCGTTTAAGTAAATCTTTTGCTAGAAAACACTTACGGCGACTCAAGGGGCTTTCGTGACCCTGCCGATACGAACCGTGAGCCTTGCGAATTTCAGGAGGCGCAAGGGAGCGTAGTTATCGTCGATCGGTGCATTGTTTGGAGGACATCACGGAGGGTCCGGCACCTTCGGCGAGGTCGATTGTCGGGTCTGGCGGCGAGGGAGACTTCCCCCTGCGACCACCACCGATTCCCAGTCGGTTCTAACCCATGGGAGAACCCACTGACCGATACGGATTGCGTCGCGCAACGGCCGTGTGCGGTGCGGGTTGGAGGCCGACAGGTGTAGGAAGGTCACGTTGCCCCAGTTCACTACGAGAGGAGAGTTGGCTCTATGAAGACGAAAGTGTTGTTGGGAGCGTTGGTTGCCGGCTTGATGGTCTGCAGCCAAACGTACGCCCTCGACCTGTTCGGGGGCATGAAAAAGTGCACGGCCTGTGAGCAGCCTGCCTGCGAACCGGCCTGCGAAGCGTGCGAACCGGCTTGCGAGCCCGCTTGCAATCCTTGCAAGCGTTGCGACCTGTTCGCCGGGCTGAAAGGCCTGTTCGAATGCAAGCGGTGCGCGACCGTTTGCGAAGCGTGCGAACCCGCTTGCGAACCGGCTTGCGAGCCCGCTTGCGAACCCGCTTGCGAAGCATGCGAACCGGCTTGCGAACCCGCCTGCGGTTGCGACCTGTGCTGCAAGCAACCCGTTCGGGCGTTGGTCCGCAAGGTCAAAGAGGTGGTTGCCCCCTGCGGTTGCTCGGCCTGTGAGCCGGCCTGTGAAGCATGCGAACCGGCTTGCGAAGCATGCGAACCGGCGTGCGAGCCCG
>CAYVVR010000492.1:0-3428 GCA_964454655.1 uncultured Planctomycetaceae bacterium
GCGAACGCATCTCTTTTTGATACCACGAGAAGCCCAGGTACATCTTGTCGCGACGCCCCTTGAGGGCCTTCGAGTACATGATGCACTCTTGCATCGTGCAGGCGTCGATGTAGTTGATGCCGCGTTCGATGCAGCGGGTGACGACGTCGTAGCGGTTCTTTTCGAAGTCGGGGTCGTCGAGCTTGGCGCTGAGCCAACTGGAGCCGTCGAAGAGGTCGTGAACGACCTTGTTGGCCCGCTTCCAGTGACCGCCCAAGCACACCGCCGAAACCATCAGGTTCGTCTTCCCGGCCCGACGATACTCCATCTGCTCGTTGTAGTTGAGGATGTCCTCAGTCTTTTGGTTGTCGGGGTTGCCGGCATAGACGATTCGCTTGGGGACGATACCCAGGGCAGCACCGGCAGCAGCCGCCGCACCGGTGTACACGAAGTCGCGACGCGTGAGGCCTTTGTTTTCCATCGCTTTCTCCTTTTGCTGGAAGACGCCTACGAGGATGGGGTTTCGCCGGTAGGATGCACAACCGCCCGGTTTTTGCGGTCATCAAGGAAGGAAGAAGTTCGTCGTCTCGCCGACGGTCGGTCGACACGAGCACGGTGCAGGCACCACGTTCGCGTGGACCCGCTTTCGCGATGCACAAGTCATGAAGGCAAGCGTGCATTCGTTAATATAGGATATGGTCGAACCCGACGCACGCACGAAATCAGTTCGATCCGCAGATTCAAAAAAACAAGCCGCCGATTTTTCTGTTTTTGTCACACAATTTCATTCGGCTGCAAAAGTGTCCCTCGGGCAAAACTTTCGATTGGGGGGGTGCCTAGTCGCGATCGCGCTTGCACGGGGTGGCCGACTGGGGCATGATATGTAGTCGATTGCCTGCCGTCGCCCGGCCGGTCGCCCTGCCGCTGCCGGCTCGTGGACGTCGGCCGCCCGGCCGAACCGGGAATCGCCGGAGTTTCCCGACACGATTTCAGGTGCGAGCGCCGATTTTCCCCCCTGTCGACGGTTGGGCCGACATGTCGGCAAGCTGTTCCCTCCTTTTTCGGAAAACCGAAGGTGCAACCGTGTCCAACGATTCGGACCAAGCCGCAAAGAAACGGATTCTTCTGGTCGACGACGACGCCGAGATCATCGAGTCGATGCGCATGGCCCTCGAGGCGATGGGCTACGAAATCCTCGTCGCCCGCGACGGCAATCAAGGACTGGCCATGGTCGATCGGGAGCGGCCCGATCTTGTCATCCTCGATATGATGATGCCGAAGCGGAGCGGTTTCTTGGTGTTGGAACGCTTGCGGCAAAGTCAGGCCTTTCCGATGCGGGTGATCATGATCACCGCCAACGAAGGTAGTCGGCACAAGGCCTATGCCGAGATGCTCGGCGTCGACGATTACATCCGTAAGCCCTTCCCCATGGACCGCCTGATCGACAGCGTGAATCGACTGTTATCGTGAGCCGGTAATGCATCCACGTCCTCAGGAAGGCCCCCGACCCGAGATTTCTCTCGTTCCCGAAGAAGGCTTGCACTGCTTGCACAGCTTCTATCGCATCGATCGGCGGGTATCGTCCGCCTTCGATGCGGCGACGCGTGCCGCTGCAAAGGAAGCCTTTTGCGAGATCTTGACCCCCGGTACCGACGGCACGCCCGAACGGCTGCAAACGTTCGTCGTCGCCGGCCACAAGGCCGATTTCGGTTTCTTGGCGTTGGGCCCCGACCCGTTGGCACTCGACGGAATTCATCAGCGGCTTTCGGCGTCGCCGTTGGGTCCGGCGCTGATCCCCGCCTGGTCGTTCGTCTCGCTGACCGAGGTTTCCGAGTACGTTCCCACGCGCGAACGCTACGCCGAGATGCTCGAAGCCGAGGGCCTTTGCCCCAAGGGCGAAGAGTTTCAGCAGCGGATGGCGCAGTACGAGCGGCGGCTCGAAATCATGATTCGGCAGCGATTGACGCCCGACTTGCCCGCCTGGCCCGCTTTGTGCTTCTATCCCATGAACAAACGTCGGCAGGCCGAAGCCAACTGGTTCTTGCTGCCGTTCGACGAGCGGGAACGCCTGATGGGCGAACACGGTCGTTCGGGCATGGAATTCGCCGGACGCGTGACGCAACTGGTGACCGTCGGCATCGGGCTGGAAGACTGGGAATGGGGCGTCACGTTGTGGGCGCGAAATCCTCAGTTTCTACGCGACATCGTCTACCGCATGCGCTTCGACGAGGCCAGCGCCCGCTACGCCGACTTCGGGCCGTTCTACACCGCCTATCAACAACCGCCGGGTGAAATCTTGGCGCACCTGCGTCTCGTGTAAACGAAGCCCGGTGTTCCCACGGCAGAAGACGCGATCCGGCGATCGCCCTGCGTTGCGGTCGTGCGCCGGTAGCCCCGCGAAGGGACATCGGTCGCTACGGAACCGCCCGGCAGCCTAAGGACGCCATTCGTCGGCAGGCGGCGAAGGGGGAGGCGGCGGTTCGACGGGGGCCGGAAGATCGGGCTCCATGTTCGGCTTCAACGTCACGTATTCGCCTTCCTTGTTCCGCTCGCACACGGTCAAGTCTTTCAGCGTCACGCTTTCCAGTGCCGGTGTGCCCAGCGTTCGATTCACCCGCGCTCGAATCTTCCGCCCGAGGTATTCGGTGTCGAACACTTCGGCCGGTGGACTCGTCCGCACGGTCACGCCGGCCAGTTCGCGGATGGTTTGCCCGTACTGCCGGGCGAACTCGTCGAAGCTCAACCGATCTTCGAAGATCGTCTTCCCGGTGAGCCGAAAGCTCGTGCGCGTGGTGATCCCGGCGGCCGGATCGAACGATTCGACGCTCACTTCGCCGAAGTCGGCCTTGCCGTCGCCCTGGTACTTCACGTCGCCGGCTCCGCCCGACGGGTCGCGGAACCCGATGCCGCCGTCGCGCGAATTGAGCAGGTTGCTCGACCAGCGGTTTTCGCGGGCGATGGCCAACATGCCGATGAACAACAACGGCACCATGGCCACGCCGACGACCAGAAAACTGTTGCGGACCGAGGCGTACCATTGACGCCACGTACGTTTCGCCGGAGCCTTGGCGCGTTTTTTCTTCGGCCGGGTCGATGATCGTCTCACGGTGCCCGCTCCATGCCGTCGATCGCTTGATGAGGTTCCAAAATAGACAAGTGAAGAGGCCGCAAGCCGCCTCCATGAGAAAGGGCGGCCCCGGTTGGTTCTCTCCTATCCCAAGCCTAGCATGCGCCCGACGCTGTTTTGTGACAAAACGCTTCGCAAAAGCGGGCGACCGCTCTTCGGCTCGATGACCGCTCGAACCGACGCAGAAACGGCACGATCGCAGCGAATGTAGCAATTTTGCCGCCAGATTTACGGCTCGACCGCCGACAAGGCGAACCGCCGGGCAAGGTGATCCAAAGCCGATCGGGTCTCTTGAAACGGCGCACTTTGCGGAATCTCGGCG
>CAYVVR010000493.1:0-3421 GCA_964454655.1 uncultured Planctomycetaceae bacterium
CTTGCGGGCAGACGAAAGTGGATTCTCGATCCCGGAGCCGGCTCGCGACGCGTGTGGTTGTGGTCGAAAGCAACAGGGCTGTTGCCGCCGAATATCGTTGAACCGGAACCTGCCCCGGAAGCCTACAATCCGTGAATCGATCCGACGATCGTCCCTAAACGCCGAACCGTGACAACCGAGAACGTCCCATGAAACGGGTGTGGATATTGCTGCTTTTGGGAATCGTGATCGTCGCCGGTGTGCGCAGCACCGTGTTCGTCGACGAGACCCAGTACGTGATCGTGACGCAGTTCGGTAAGCCGGTGGCGGTGCTCGATGAACCGGGATTGCACTTCAAGCCGCCGTACCAGTCGGCTTTGCGGATCGACAAACGCCTGCAAATCTACGATCCTCGACCCTCGGAATTTTTGACCGTCGAAAAGAAGAACCTCGACTTGGATCTGTTCGTGTGCTGGAAAGTCGCCGATCCGATGGCGTTTTTGAATACGGTAGGCGACGTTTCGGGGGCCGAGGCAAGATTGCACGACATCGTCTTTGCGGCAATGGCCGCCGAGATCGGCCGGACGCCGCTCGACGAGCTGGTGACCGATCAGCCCGATACGCATCGTCTGGGCGATCATGTCGAAGCAGTGGCGGAAACATGCCGCAAACAAGCGTCGGAACGTTACGGCATCGAGCTGGTCGATGTCGAAATCAAGCGGATCGGCTTACCCGCGCAGGTGCGCGAGAGCGTGTTTCAACGTATGCGTGCGGAACGCGCCCGACTCGCCCGCCAGTATCGAGCCGAAGGCGAACAACAGTCGACGCAAATTCGGGCCGAAGCCGACAAGAACGCCCAGATTCTGATCGCGCAAGCGGAAGCCGAAGCTGCGAAACTCCGCGGCGAAGGCGAAGCCGAGGCCGCCCGTCTGTACGCCGAAGCGTACGCGAAAGACCCGCAATTTTTCGAGTTCTTGCGGACGCTCGAAGCGTACCGGAAAATCCTCGACGAAAAGACGACCGTCTTCCTGCGCGGCGATTCGCCGCTGTTTCGATACTTGAACGGCGAGTTGGAATCGAGCGACGACGAACCCGTTTCGGCCGAACCGGTAGCGAACGAAACGGCACACTGAGCATCGGATAGTAAATACCGCCTTCCGCGTTATTCATCGACGGAACATCGACCGTGCACCGGACGTATCATCCCGAACCCGTTCGACCGAAAAAGCCTTTCCCGTGGGCGGCGCTCGCGTTTTGGGGATTGGTCGTGTACGCAGCGACGGGCGTGTACACGGTATCGCCCAACGAGCGGGCGGTGGTACGTCGATTCGGCCGCGTGCTGCCCGAGATTCGGCAACCCGGCTTGCATTTCGGTCTGCCTTGGGGATTGGATCGCGTCGATCGCGTGCGAGTTTCCGAGCAAAAGCGCGTGACCGTGGGCGGCTCGATCGTCGATCGCGACTTGGGGCGTCCCACCGATCAGCAAGGCGCCGAGTATCTCACCGGCGATCGGAATCTCGTTCAACTCACCGCCGTCGTGCAGTACCGAATTGCCGACCCGAAGGCGTACCTGTACCATGCAGCCGACGTTCCCAAGATCGTCGCCGACGCGGCTTCGGCCTCGCTGGCCCGGGCGGTCAGCGGCATGACCGTCGATGCGGTATTGACCACCGAACGACCGGTCGTCCAGCAATTCGTCCGCGATCGGGCCATGATGGAATTGCGCGGCTACGACTTGGGCGTCGAAATCACCGGCGTTACCTTGGAACGTGCCGCCCCGCCGCGTGAGGTCCAAGAGGCCTTCCGCGACGTGACCGCCGCATTGGAAGACAAGCAAAGGCTCGTCCGCGAGGCCGAAGGGTACGCGGCGAGCTTGAAGCCGCAAACCGAGGGCCGAATCGAGCAGATCTTGGCCGAGGCGACCGGCTACCGGGAAAGCGTTCTCGCCAAGGCCCGCGGCGACACGCAACGGTTCGAATCGCTGCGCAACGAACTGGCCGCCGGCCGGGAACGCATCGAACGCCGCCTGTTGCTGCAAACGCTCGAAGAAGTCGTTCCCCGCATGCAAAAAGTGATGTTCGACGACAACACCGCCGATCGGATGGAACTCAACGTGTTCGAGGCCCAACCGTGAAACGCCTGGGATGGCAAATCGCGCTGGTCGCCGTGCTGGTCGTGTTGGCGATCGTGCTCCAGCGTCGCAATCGGTTGCCCGATTCGCCCGAGCGGGCCGTTACTTCGTTTTTCGACGCCGCCGAAGCCGGAGATGACGCGGCGTATTTGCGTCTGACCGACGGCGAACTAAAGACACGTCTCGAAGCGACACGGCGCGAACAAGGCGCGACAGCCTTCCGGCAGGCCCTGCAGCAAACGGCGGTGGGGTTGAAGGCCTTGAACATGATCCGCACGCCCGAATCGTCGGAAGAACGCGTCGTCCTCGATGTCGATCTCGTGTACGAAGACCGCAGCGAACGCCAGCGTTTCACCCTCGAACGACGGAGCGGCGGATGGATCATCACCGGGCTCGAAGCCGCCGAGTTCTACCAGCCCGAAGTTCCTTACGGAACGCCGGTGTTCGAGGTGCCTTTGCCCGAGCGCAACGGCTCTGAAGATGCGTCGGATGCGGCTCAAGCCCCGCCCGCCGACAAGTGAGTGCCGGTTGCCGGCTATTGCAGCAGTCGAAGAACGTGCGGAAGAAAGACGATCAAACCGACCACGGCCGCCCCGCACGAGGCACACAATACCGCGGCGCTGGCGACATCGAGTGCCGTGCGGATATGATCGTCGTACTCTTCGGTAATCGCGGGGGCCAGCCATTCCAACGCGCTGTTGAACAGCTCGGCGGCGAACACGCCCACGATTGCCGTCGCCAGCAAACACCATTCGATCGCCGATACGCGCAATGCCAACCCGCAAGCCACGACGACGGCGGCAACGACGAAATGCACCAAGAAACTGCTTTGCCCCGCGATGCCGTACCACAAGCCGCGGAAGGCGTCGGCAAACTTGCGCTTCCAAGTTCGGACAGGTTTGATCGGCGGTTTTCGCATGGCGGTCGTTTCGTCGGGCCGGTGGGTGCCGGAAGCGCCGTGCCGGGGTGACGCAGGGCGGCGTTCGCTTCCTTTCGTCAATGGTAGCACACGCGACGCACGCGCACACGCATCCCCGACGGACGGAATTGGAACCACTCGAGGCATTTTCGCAAGTCGGGTACGGCGATTGCGAATCGGCTCACCGGCGAGAGAACGGCCACCAGCCTTTGTTCGAGGAGGCTTTCGCCTTCGAGGAATCGGGCTTCGGCGAAGTGCTGAAGCTCGGCATGATCTCGACGCTGGGAACGTCGTCGTCCGAAGAGGTGTCGTTTACGACAATCTCGTTCGACGGCTGCGCCTCGCCGGGCGATTCGGCGGCCACCGGTTCGTCATCCGCCGTGTCGTCGGCC
>CAYVVR010000494.1:0-88 GCA_964454655.1 uncultured Planctomycetaceae bacterium
GTGACGCCTCCGCTGCAACCGTTTTCGACGCTGTCGTTTGATCCGAAGAAATTCACGCCCCGCCGTTGGGCCCATCCCGAGACCGCCG
>CAYVVR010000494.1:98-2006 GCA_964454655.1 uncultured Planctomycetaceae bacterium
ATCACCCCGGGAAATACGGCATCGATACCGGTTACGCCCGCGGCCTGGAACCGCGCCCCGGCGAGCCTGCTGTGCACGTGACGCCTCCGCTGCAACCGTTTTCGACGTTGTCATTTGATCCGAAGAAATTCACGCCCCGCCGTTGGGCCCATCCCGAAACCGCCGTGTTGCACATCTTCCAAAGTCGCCGTTGGAGCAACCTCCAGTGGCGATTGAAGGAAATCGACTACGACGGCCGGTCGATCGCGTTGGGCGAAGGCGGCTGGCAGATCGGTACTCTTTGGGAGACGGCGCGGGCGAACTGGGTCGGCGGCGGATCGCCCTATTTCATCGAAAACGTGTTCGAGGAATTGGACGCGCCCGGCGAATGGTACTTCGACGCGCCGAATCACGTCCTCTACTACCTGCCGCACGAAGACGAAGACGTGGCGAACGCCGAATTTGTCGGATGCGTGTTGAAGGAACTGGTCGTTCTCGAAGGAACCGCCGAAAATCCGGTCCACGATGTGCATTTTCGCGGAATCACCTTCGCACACACCGCCCGCACGATGTTGGAACCGTACGAGACGCGTCTCCGCGGCGACTGGGCGATCGCTCGGCGTGCGGCCGTGCGATTCGACGGCGCGGCCGATTGCTCGGTCGTCGATTGTCGGTTCGTGCACTTGGGCGGAAACGCGGTGTTGCTTTCCAACTACAACCGGCAGATCGAAGTCGCCGATTCGTTGTTCACCGACATCGGCGACAGCGGCGTGCTGGCGGTCGGAAACGACGACGCCGTCCGCGAGCTGCGCGTGCATCGAACGTATCACGTACCGCTCGACGAATTGACCGATCTCGAACCGGGACCGAAGTCGCCGAACTATCCCGGCGAATGCACGATCCGCAACAACCTGATGTATCGTTTGGGCGTCGTCGGCAAGCAGACGGCCGGTGTTTACCTTTCGGCCTGCGAACGGATACACGTCGCCCACAACACGATCTGCCTGGTCCCGCGTGCGGCGATCTGCATCAACGACGGCTGCTGGGGCGGCCACCTCATCGAGTTCAACGACGCCTTCTTGACCGTGCTCGAAACCTCGGATCACGGGCCGATGAACGCCTGGGGACGCGACCGCTATTGGCAGTCGTTGCATCGCGAAAACAAGCCGTGCGATATGTCGCTTTCCAAGAAGTACGCGACGCTGGACAACTACCTGCCGACGGTGATTCGGAACAATCGCTTCTCCCACGACGGTTTCAGTTGGGGCATCGACCTCGACGACGGTGCGTCGAACTACGTGGTCGAGAACAACTTGTGCTTAGGATGCAGCGTGAAATTGCGGGAAGGCTTTTTCCGCCGCGTGCACAACAACATCTTCGTGGGACCGAACCCGCCGAGCAAACATTGTTGCTTCGAGGGAAACGACGACGTCTTCACGAACAACATCGTCGTCAATACCCGCGACGCCTGGGCGATGAATCGCGGTCCGGCGACCGTGCATCTGCCCAAGGAAATCGATCGAAACGTGTACTGGAACACGGTCGGCGAGCCGCCGTTGTTCGGCTACCAAGGGGCGATTGACGGCGAGCCGCCGCGTCGTCGCACGCTGTCGCTTGCGCAGTGGCAAGCCTTGGGGGCCGATGAGCATTCGGTATTCGCCGATCCGCTGTTTGTCGGCATGGAACGCGGCGATTTTCGGTTGCAGCCCGAATCGCCGGCGTTACGACTGGGCTTCAAGCCGTTTCCGCTGGATCGGTTCGGTACACGAAAACCCGAGTTTGCGGCCGTGATCGCGGCCGAAGGGCTTCGTCCCCGCACCGTACCGGAAGCGTCCGATGCGGTGCACGATTGGCAAGGGGCCTCGCTACGCGACGGTCCGCAAGGGATCGTGCTGTTCGACGTGCCGGAAACGTCCGAAGCGTATCGGC
>CAYVVR010000494.1:2016-3413 GCA_964454655.1 uncultured Planctomycetaceae bacterium
ATCGGCGCGATTTCGGCGGCCCCGGCGGGCGAAACGCAATTCGTCGTCCGTCGCGGCGACGCGAAGGTCGCGATCGCAGCCCCGACCCCAGGCGGCGTTCCTTCGCCCCGTTGAGCTGTTTTTTTTGTCCCCCCGACGATCGGAGTCATTTCATGGTTACGACGTTCAAATCTTTATTCTTGCGACTTGCCGTCGGTTGCATGCTGAGTATCGGCCTGTTCGGTATTGCCGACGCCGACTCGCGGCCGCCGAATTTCGTGATCATCTTCACCGACGATCAAGGCTACCAGGACGTCGGTTGTTTCGGTTCGCCGAAGATCGACACGCCGCGATTGGACGAGATGGCTCGCGAAGGTATGCGGTTTACCAGCTTCTACGCGCAAACGGTATGCGGTCCTTCGCGGGCGGCGTTGATGACCGGGTGTTATCCACTGCGGGTGGCGAAAAAGGACAACTCGGTCACCATTCATCCGCTTTTGCACACCAAAGAAATCACCATCGCCGAGGTACTCAAACCGTTGGGCTACGCGACGGCCTGTTTCGGCAAGTGGGATCTCGCCGGGCACAGCCAACGAGGCTATGCGCCCGAGTTGCTACCCACGCACCAAGGCTTCGATTATTTCTTCGGTACGCCTACCAGCAACGACAGTTTCGTCGACCTGCTGCGCAACGATACCGTCATCGAGCGCAATGCCGACTTGAACACGCTTACGCAACGTTACACCGACGAAGTGCTGCAATTCATTCGCGCGCACGCCGAGGAACCGTTCTTCGTCTATTTGCCGCACACGATGCCGCACACCAAACTGGGCGTGTCGGAAGCGTTTCGCGGCCGCTCGAAACGCGGGCTTTACGGCGACGTGATCGAAGAACTCGATTTCCACATCGGGCGCATTCTCGACACGATTCGCGAACTGGACCTGGCCGAAAACACCTACGTGATCTTCACCAGCGACAACGGGCCGTGGTACAAGAAGGGACCGCACGGCGGATCGGCGTTTCCCTTGCGCGGCGCGAAGACCTCGACTTGGGAAGGCGGACTGCGCGTCCCGTGCATCATGTGGGCGCCGGGACGCATTCCGCCGGGAACCGTGTGTGACGAAATCGCCGCGACGATCGACATCTTGCCCACCTTCGCCAAGTTGGCCGGTGCATCGTTGCCGCAAGATCGCATCATCGACGGACGCGACATCAGCGACTTGATGCACGGCAAACCGGGGGCGACCAGCCCGCACGAAGCTTTTTACTATTATCAACATACGCATCTTCAGGCGGTGCGCAGCGGGCGTTGGAAGCTCCATCTGCCGCGTCCCGCCCAGCCGCCGTGGTGTCCAAAATGGGCGTCGCACATCGCTCCGGAGGACGTGATCGAAATCCCCCGGCCGATGCTGTTCGAC
>CAYVVR010000495.1:0-488 GCA_964454655.1 uncultured Planctomycetaceae bacterium
GATTGACGAGGTAATCGTAAAGGACTAAATCGGCCCGCTGAAGGCACCGGAATCCTCGCAAGGTAATCAGTCCCGGATCACCCGGGCCCGCGCCGACGAGGTATAACATCCCTGTGCCGCGAGCGGGTGGTGCATTGTCACTATTTTGGGGTGTCGCAGAAGTCATGTGGCGCCACCGTCGGCATTGAATTTCGTCATGGGAGAAGCCGTTTTTATCTCCCGGTGGATACGGTTTTGGGTTCGAGTCAAGGTGCGGTAGACATTGGTAGTGATTGTACCTGGAAACGGGGCGGAGAGCCTACATCGTAAGAATACCGACTCGGTGGACGGCGAACGACACGAGGAATGCCATTCTCGGGGAGCAAGGCAGAAGGTTGAGTTGGCATTTTGCCGGAGTAAAATAAATTTTGGAGCCTGGAGAAGACCGTCGGCGGAATGTCGGCGGCGTCAGGAGCTTCTTGTCTTTTCTCGTTGCGCTAGTTTTTCGA
>CAYVVR010000495.1:498-3406 GCA_964454655.1 uncultured Planctomycetaceae bacterium
CTTGAGGCCAGCATGGCAAGCGATCATACGCAAGATCAAGCACAGGCACCGGAAGCAGTCCAACCCGCCGCCGACGGCCGTAAGGGGAATTTTCCCCAGCCGCTTTCCGACGCCAAGCGAAAGCGGCTCAAGCAGATGTTCGAACACGGCAACCGGATCGCCGCGCAGGATCAGTTCGATTACGCCACCGACTTGTTCACCGAGTGCGTCAACGGCGATCCGTCGAACCTGTACTACGTGCAGGCGTTCTTGGGAAATCTCAAGAAAAAGTACAACAACAACAAGAAAGGGGCGCCGCTGGGCTTTCTGAAGACGATGACGCTCAAGGCGAGCCTGAAGAAAGCCATGCTGAAAAAGGATTGGGTCGGTGCGATCAAAACCGGCCTGGAGATCCTCAAAGTCAACCCGTGGGATACGACGGCGTTGATGGCGCTGTCGGATGCTTGCGACCAGTGCAATTTTCAAGAAAGCCGGCTGGCGTTCCTGCGTCAGGCCCTTGATGCAAATCAAAAAGACGTCGAGTTGTGCCGCCGATGTGCACGCACTTTGGCGGAATTGGGGAGTTACGATCAGGCGATTGCGCTGTGGCATCGTGTTGAACAGTTGAAGCCGAACGATCCCGAGGCCTCGCGGGCGATTGCCGATCTGGCCGTCCGGCGGACGATCGAGGAAGGTGAGTTCGACCAAGAATCGGGCAAGTCGAAGCGACTGATCGAAGCTTCCGGCGGTACGACGCCCGGCGGGGTGGTGACCAAGAAGGACAAGCTCGAAGAGGAAATCCGTCGCAATCCGCAGAACGTCGCGTTGTACGTCGAGTTGGCCGAGCTGCACTTGCGCAACGACAACTACGACGAAGCCGAGGCGGTGTTGCAAGCGGCCTACGAACGGACGAACGATCCCAACGTGGGCGAACGCTTGGAAGACGTCCAGTTGCGTCGCTACCGCCACGAACTGGCGGCCGCCGAAAATCGGGCGAGAGCGAACCCGAACGACGAAGCCGCGAAAAAGCAGGTCGCCGAGGCCCAACGCAGGTTGTGGGCCAAGGAACTCGAGGTGTACATCCGACGCGTGGAACGGTACCCGAACAACCTCACGTTCCGTTACGAGTTGGCTGTGCGTTACCAACTCAACGGCAAGTACAAAGAGGCGATTCGCGAGTACCAGCAAGCGATGGGCGATCCCCGCCGAAAGGGGGTGTGCTTGCTCAGCTTGGCTCAGTGCTTTGAGAAAATCAAGCAGTATCGCCTTGCGATGAGTCACTACGAGAAGGCGATTGAAGAGATTTCGGACCGTGAGGACGAGGCAAAGAAACGCGCCTTGTACTTAGCGGCCATCTTGGCGTATCGGATGGGAAGTCTTCAGGTGGCGGAGAAATACGCCAGCCAATTGGCGGCCATGGACTTCGCGTACAAGGGGGTGGCGCAGCTTCTCGACAAGATCGCCGAAAAAATGGAGCAAAAGAGTTCGGCCGAGGCTTCGGAGGAAGAGCCGGAAGAAGTGCTTCTGCCCGAGGAAGAAGATTTGCCCTCTGGACAATCGTAACCGCCCCTGGCATAATCTGAGGTTTTCAGCGGGGTTGCGAAGCCTCGTTCGAGCTGGATCGACCTGTCCGGCCGCTTCCGACGCCGATTGTTTGCGGTGACCGAGAGAGCGGCCGTAGTCCCTTGTACCGTATTGGAACCACGGAAGACGATGCCCAACACAAAGAGCGCCAAGAAACGACTCCGCCAGAATTTGGTCCGACGAGCGCGGAATCGCATGGTGAAACGCACCGTTCGAACGCACATTCGCAAGGTGCGCGAAGCGGTAGCCGCCGGGAACATCGAAGAAGCCGAATCGTTGTTCCGGGTAGCTGTCAAGAAGATGGATCAGGCCGCCGCGAAAGGCGTGTTCCACAAGAATGCGATTTCTCGTCGCAAGTCGCGTCTGTCGGCGTTGATCAAGAAGGCGAAGCAGACGCCGGCCGAGGAATAACACCTCGTAGGGAAATCGAATGCAAGTTTAGACGACGGGCTTTGTCGTAATCGGCAAAAGTACCGTCGTTTTCGTTGCGCACTCGCCGATCGATCGCTAACAAGCTACTCGTCGAACACCAGGGTTGACGCATCGAATACCGGGCCTTCGACGCACACCCGACGGTAGTCCCAGCCGGCGGATTCGTCTTTCACTTTGACCACGCAACTGAAACAGGCTCCGATTCCGCAGGCCATCGGCGTTTCGAGCGACAGATAACAGCGAATGCCGCGATCGAGCGACAGACGAGCCGCCGCTTGCATCATCTTTTTCGGGCCGCAGCAAACAACCAGCGTCTCTTCAGGCGAGTCATCGGTGGTTTCCAGCAGGTCTTGCAATGCGTCGACAGCGGTTCCGCGGCGTCCGCGGGAGCCGTCGTCGGTTGCCGTGATTACCTGCACCCCTGCGGTTTCGAAGTCGGCGATGTTGGCCAATTGGGCCTCGCGGCGGGCACCATAGCACAGGGTGACACGCTCGGCCTGCGGGGCGTGATAGGTGCCGCGGGCATATTCGGCGCGACCGAGAGCCGCCTTGGCCAGCATCAAAAAAGGCGTGTGTCCGATGCCGCCGGCAACCAGAACCAAATGCTTCGCCTGCGGCAGGCGAAATCCATTGCCGAGCGGTCCCCAGACACGTAGACGAGTGCCGGGGCGAACTTTCGGCAGCATGGCCGTCATTCTGCCCAAGGTCATGTACACGATGTCTACGCAGTCTCCCTCTGGGGAGGCGACCAGGTCGTAAATCGCGAATGCGCGCCCGAGCAAAGGATCGGTCGAATGGGGGATTCGCACCATGACGAATTGCCCGGGCAGAGCCTTGTCGGCAAAGGTCGGCCAACGCAAGCGAAGGCGATAGATCGCCTCGCCGATGTTCCGGTGGTCGACCACCGGAACAT
>CAYVVR010000496.1:0-3397 GCA_964454655.1 uncultured Planctomycetaceae bacterium
TCCATTGGACCAAATCGGGCGTGCCGCCGTCAACGGTTTCTTCGGCAAGAATCTGGTCCACCGCCGGGCCCCAGAGGCCCAGCCTGACGGGTCGAGCGCACCGCAGACCAACCATCATCAAACCATCTCTTGACCAAACGGGCGGGTTTTCGCCTCCGGCTCAATCTACCCTACGGGGGCTACTTTTGTCCGCCTTGCTGATCGCCCTGAAAGGCTCCGGTATCCCGCTGTTGCCGGACCGCTTTCCGACAATGTTCCAAGTAGTCGCACAAGTGTCCCGTTTCACGAGAGGCGACCTCAACAGCCTCAAGATAGTCAGTGGCAGCAATCCCATTTGCAGAAAGGTATCGGATGTGGAATTTGGCGATTTGGTCAAGCTTTTCCCCGCAAATCTCCTCCGACGCGGCATACCTGGCCTGTAGGTGCGCACGAGAGAGAGACTCGCTGTACGCGATGAAGCTAACCACGACCAGCAAAATGATGCAGAGTGCCCAAATCACCCGCGACATATGCGCCACCCTCGTGCCTTGTCAAGAAAACTCGCCATCCACAACACGCCTAGCAGCCCGTTGCAAATCGCCTTCGGGGCCTGCCGGTGATTGTAGAACATTGTGATTCGGGGCCGCAAGAAAAAATCTGCCGTCCATCTTGTCGGCCGAGACCGATATTCGGCGGGCAAGAGTCGTCACTCGACCAGCGGCTTGCCTATCACGGGCCAGGCGTCGTCGGTCCAGGTCATCGGCCGCACCTGGAGAATACGGTGTCGTTCGAGGTGTCGCACGTCGTAGGTGTGGTGGATCATCCACCAACTCTCGGACGTGTGAAGGATGCCGTTGTGGCCCGGGCCCTTCCAGCGGTCGTCACTCTGCAACACGACCGTTCCGCCGCCTTCGAGCATCTTGCGGCCGTCGGCATCGACGTAGGGGCCGAGCACGTCTTTCGACCGTCCGACGACGACTTTATAGTCGCTGTCGGCACCGTCGCAGCAGCGGTCCCACGAGGCGAATAAATAGTAGTATTCACCCCGGCGAATCACGTAGGCGCCTTCGATTGCATGCGTCGGATGATTCGGGCGCGATGCGACGGGCACGAGCGGTGCGTCGGGCTTCGGTTTGCCCGTCGCCGAATCGAGTTCGATCGCCTTCAGCCCCGACCAGAACGAGCCGAAGAATAAATACCACCGGCCGTCGGCGACGACCAGGTTCGGATCGATCGCGTTGTAGTCGCACCGCTTGGGAAACGACTCGATGACTTTTCCGCGGTCGATCCACCGATATGCAGGATCGCGAGGATCGATCGCCTTGTTCACGGCCAGCCCGATCACCGATCGTTGGCTGCCGAACGTCGAGACCGAGTAGTACAGGTAGTATTGTCCGTCGTGGAAACTGAGGTCGGGCGCCCAGATGCCCGAGCTGCCCGGCACCTCGCGAGCGGCCCACGCGGGCACCGGCATCGAGAAGACACGGCCGATCGGTTCCCACGACTTCAAGTCGGTTGAATGCAAGATCGGAATGCCGCGTCCGGTGACGACGGCGTAGTAGTCGTACTTCGGGCCGTCGGATGGGCTTCGCGGAATCGCCACCGCCGTCGGGTCGGGACCGCCGATCAACACCCCTTCGGGCGAGTCGGCACGTGCCGGTGCAAACCCGGCAAGCACGGGCAATAGCATTCCCAGCGCGCAACGGCGCAACATGAATCGCGAGTTCATTGGATTATCCCCCACAACCTCGTTTACGAACAGCGCGGACGGCCGAACGTGCGTCGGCGTCACGAGCGACGCCCTATTCTGATTCGACCATGAAGAGGCCGCAACCGAATCGGAGGGGGCGGTGGAACGTCCGCGGCAAGCGGCGGTCGCGGCTACTTTTCTTTGCCGGCGGTCGGTATCGCGGCGCCGACCTCGCGGAGATAGGTCATCATCAGGTTGTGGAGTTCCTGGGTCTTGGCGGGCAATTGCTCGGAAAGATCCGTCGTCTCCGAAAGGTCCTCGGCGATGTTGAACAGTTCGAGGCGGTTTCCCGTCCAGTGTTTTATCAGCTTGAAGTCGCCCATTCGGATCGCGGTGATCGGCTTTCGATCGACGGCTTGATGGTACACGAGGAAGGGCCGGGGACGGGGGACCGTACCGCGGCCTTCGTTGTGCAACAGTTCCCGGAGCGAACCTCCGTCGATGTCGTCGGGCAGCGGATCGGGGTATTCGGCCAAGTCGGCCATCGTGGGAAACAGATCGACCGCGTTGACCGGTACGCGGCAGACCGATCCCGGCTTGATGCCGGGGCCGACCGCGATGAACGGCACGCGGATGCCGCCCTCGTAGAAGGTATGCTTGCCGCCGCGCAGCGGATCGTTGCGATTGACATCCGACGAGGGCGCCCCGGGAATCGACGTGCGGCCGCCGTTGTCGGAAAGGAAAAACACGTAGGTGTCGTCGAGTAAGTCGGCTTCGACGAGCTTGTCGAGTAAACGACCGACGGCGGCATCCAAGTCGCTCGTCATGGCTGCGAACTGCGGCATGTTGTGTTTTCGGCCGGGGGTAAGGTGTTCCTCGACATACTCCAGCGTGGCTGCGTTGTAGTAAATATCGAGGTGGACGGCGTAATGGGAAACCTGCAAGTAGAACGGCCGATGGGCGGCTTTTTGGCGGTCGATGAAATGGATCGCTTCGTCGGTCAAGGTGTCGACGAGTTTCGGGTCGGGCGTTGCCGCGGGACCGCCGCTTCCCTTGGATCCGCCGTTTGCGTTGCCGGTGTATCCGTCGGAAAAATCGTATCCTTGCTGGTACGGCGAGATTTCGTCGTAGCGGTGATCCCACTTGCCGAAGTGCGCGGCGACGTAGTCGGGATTCGCGCTCTTGAGCATCCGCGGGATATTCAACTGCTCGCGATAGGCGGCCGTCCAGCCTTCGCGGTCGGCATTATATTCGTGTCGGGCGGGCATTTGGCCGGTTTGCAAGGCGCGACGTGAAGGACAGCACGACGCGCCGGGGGTATATCCTTGCGTGAACAACATGCCCATCCGGGCGAGCCGCTCGATGTTGGGTGTGAGAAAATAGTCGCTGCGAGTGCGCGGGTCGCCGGGGATCATTTCTACCGACGTGCCGACCCAACTTTGATCGTCCGTCAAAATGACCACGAAATTGGGGCTGCGGGCCTGCAACGGCACCGCCCGACAGAAGAAAAGTACGCACATCGCCGAGATGCACACACGGATGAAGCCCGGTCGGTGCTTGTCGCGGTTGGTCGGCATGGTAAGCGGCTCCGGAAGCTGAGAGGGCGAGATGAGACGTCGCCGAAACGAGCGTGTTCGGCGCGTTCCGCCGATCGGCGGAATATCGGGTTTTCGCCATGCACAACCGGGCCGCATCCCCGGCTACGATTTTACTTCTTCGGCGGTCGGT
>CAYVVR010000497.1:0-3390 GCA_964454655.1 uncultured Planctomycetaceae bacterium
CGGCAGGCAACGCATCGGGGAAGGGAGCGATTTCCTGCGATTGTGCGGAATAACTCGCAGGAGGCGTTTGGGCATAACCTTGGGGGGGCGAGCCGACTCGGGTTTGCGATGGATAGGCCGATTCGGAATAGCGGGGGCCGACGTTCGCGGTGTAGCCGTATGTCGATGGATCAGCGTTCGGCGTCTCGGCGGATCGGGCATATTCGTATTGAGTAGACTCCGCGCCGGCATAGGCCGGGTACGTCGAGGGCATTTCGGATGCGGCGTTTCTTGTCGGCTGATCGGCAGTTTCGTCGCCGACGAATGCAAAACCGTCGTTCTCGGTATTCCAGGGGGTTCGGCTCGAAGGTGTCTCGGTATTCGAGGCGAAGCTGGGCATCTTGGGAGCCGAGGAAGTGGCGTCGGCCGTCGAGGCGGCGTCGGAGGTTTCCGACCCGTTCGATTGGTCGACCAGTTGCTCGGCTCTCGATTCGGCCCGCATGCGAATGATGCGATAACTGGTGGTGACGACCAACGCGATGACAAGGGCCGCCAAGATGAGCAAGCCCCATCGCACTTCGCGGCGGTATTGGGCAAGCTTTTCCCGCATGCCGCCATCGACGGGCGTACCGAGTTCGTCGACGGCTACCGATGAAAGATCGTTCGAGCGGTCGGCGCCCGATTGGGCCATGTCCTCGGCCATGATCGCATCCCTGCTTTCCTGCGAAGAAAAGAGGAGAACCTTTCGGGCCGGAACTCGCGTGAGAGATGAATCGCGGAACCAGCACTCCGGCGCCTCAAGATTCCATTCCAATGTCGGGCATAAATACCGTATTTGCACAAAGCCCACAAGAGGGGCAACCGGAATCCATTCCGTCGCAATGCACGGATTGCCTTTTTTCTTACATCGACCGATCGAGGGAATCGGGCGGCATGAATCCGCTTCATCGGCAAAGGTTTCCAAAACTGTGCAATTTGTCTGCGTTGTGAGGTTAGACGCGTTCTGCCGTGCGTAGTTTGGCGCTACGGCTGCGGGGGTTCTCGGCGAGTTCCGCTTCTCCGGGGCAGATGGGTTTCTTGGTCACCGGTCGCAATCGTGGATCGTTTCGGAAGGCATGCTTGACCAGCCGGTCTTCCAGCGAGTGAAAGCTGATCACGACGAAACGGCCGCTTGGCCGCAGACACTCGGGCAGGCGTTCCAAAGCGCGTTCCAACGACCCGAGTTCGTCGTTGACGGCGATACGCAGGGCTTGAAAGGTGCGCGTAGCCGGATCGATCCGCCCGCGTTGTCGCGGTAGACAGCGGCGAATCAGGTCAGCCAGGTCGGCTGCCGTGCGGATCGGCTCTCGCTTTCGACGACGCTCGACGATGGCGCGGGCGATCCGGCGGCTGTACCGTTCTTCGCCGTACCGGTAGATCAAATCGGCCAAGGCACGCTCGTTGATGTGTTCCAGAAGTCTCCAAGCGGGCTCTCCGCGGGAAGGATCGAACCGAAGGTCGAGCGGCCCCGTCGACTGGAAGCTGAAGCCCCGATCGTCGTCGGCGAGTTGGTCGCTCGACAGTCCGAGGTCGAGGAGAATGCCGTCTACGGTTTCAAGTCCCAATTCCCGTAGTATTTCGGGGACATCACAATAGTTGCCCAAGCGGGGGGTGATAGGCAGCGTCTCGGCGAGCGATTCTGCCCGGGCGACGGCCGAAGGGTCGCGGTCGACTGCGATGACGCGTCCGGTAGGCCCGATCCGCTCGGCAATGGCGCGGGTATGCCCACCGCCACCGAAGGTTCCGTCCACGATGACGGCTCCCGGCTCGAGCTGGAGTTGGTCGAGCACTTCTCGGAGCAAAACAGGTTGGTGTCGTGTCGGCGACGCGGGATCGGACGCCATCGCTTCTTCCTGTGGGCTGTCGGAGGTATGATCGGTCGGTTCTCAAGTCATGCTTATCATGCTAGCGGCGCAGGCATGTTTCGGCCAGCTTGCCGAACTTGACGTCGCCGACGGCGAGCGCATGAAAAACCCCCTCGGTCACGTCCCTATGAACGAGGGGGAATGCCCACGTCCGAATTCGACGTACAGGCCTCACGATCGCGACCGGTCTATCCCTGTCCCGGCCCGTGAGTTTTCCCGACGGCACGTGGTTGCCGGGCTAGGATGCGTCGGTCGGTGGCCGGTAACCGACGCTCCTGCTCTCACGCTAGGCGATTGGTACGGACGGACACGTGTAGCCTACTCGGCTTTGAGGCCCGTTGTGCTGTCGAATCCAGACGCGTGGTCGCTGTACGCTCTCCACATGGAAGGTTTCCGGTGTCGTTCGGCGGAAATACGCCGACCAGTTCATCCGGAGGCGTTGGAGCGGGGTTCGAAGGCCGACTCGGCGATTCGATCATAAGCGGGCTGCTTGGCTGCCAGGTATTCCTGCCAACGCTGGGCCGCCCAAATCTCGACGTGATCGCGGGCGCCTACCAGGACGACCTCTTTCGTCATGCCGGCCAACTCGATCAGGTTCTGCGGGATCCGAATGCGTCCTTGGCTGTCGATCTCGACGACTTCGGTCAGGGCGTAAAAAATTCGCGTGAAATCACGGACGTCGCGATTCGTGGGCGATGCGTCGGCCAACCGATCGGCGAACGCCGAAAGGGAGGCCTCATCATAAACCGACAAGGAACCGTCGAGTCCCGGCGCGACGTAAAGGCGGTCTCCCTTATTGCTACCGAAGGCATCGCGCAGGCGTTTGGGCATCGCAATGCGCTGCTTGTCGTCGAGTGCTCGGGTATACTGTCCGGTTAGCAGCGGCATCCCCAAATCGCTCCAATTTGCCCCACACGTCCCCAAGCATACGCAATTCATTTCCCACGTCAAGCGCGGAATTTTGGCGGTTTCGACAGTTAGCGAGGCCGCCGTCGACGTAGCCTACGAGCAGCAAGGGACTTGGAACAGACGCCCGCGTTCTAACTCATTTTTCGCGTTTTTTGCGGGATTTCGTCGTCGAGAAGGCGGGCCCAAAGTGCCTGGTAGCGGTCGGCTACCGAGTCCCACGAAAAGAGGGAAAACGCACGCTCTCGGTTGGCTTCTCCGATGCTCTGGGCTAACGAGGGGGAATCTAGAATGCGGGTGATTTGGGTGGTTAATTCGCGCGGGTTATCCGGAGGAACCAGCGGCGCGGTGTCACCCAACACCTCACGGACCCCCTCGACGTCGGTTGCCACGACCGGCAACCCCGCCGCCATTGCTTCCAAAACCGCATTTGGCATTCCCTCCCAGCGGGAGGGCAACACAAAGAGTTCCGAGGCGTGCAACAACGCCGGAATATCCTTTCGAAAGCCGAGAAAGAGCACCCGCGAGTCGATTCCCAAGGTGTGCGCCAACCTCTGGAGGCGAGTCCGTTGGGGACCGTCGCCGGCGAGAAGTACATAGA
>CAYVVR010000498.1:0-3389 GCA_964454655.1 uncultured Planctomycetaceae bacterium
GACCAATCCCAATACATTTGCGTCGGCACGTCGATCGCCATCCGAGGGATATGACACGTTTGACAGGCCACGCTGCGGGTATGGCCGTCTAAGCGGTCGTCGTTGTGGGGACGTTCGGCGTGGCAATCGGTGCACTCGACGCGAGGGCGTTTTCCGGTCGAAACCGACATTGAACAACCGGCAATTTGATGGTGTTCGGTGCGGTGACACGTCACGCAGGCGAAATCGAGCCGTCCCATGTGGACGTCGATTCGCTCGGTCGGATGGTAAAGCGAGCTATCGAGATCGCCGTGCTTGACGCCGTCTCCACCGGCTCCCGAAAAATGGCACCCGCCGCAATTCACCCGCGTCGGACTACCTACGCTTTTGGCCGCGGCGACCAGATCGACGTCCGGTAGCGGATGCCCGGCTTCTCCCTTTGCATACGTATTCGAATGATCATGACAGACGAGGCAATCGACGTTCGTTTCCTCGTCGAAGGTGTAGTGTTCGTCTTCCCAGCCGTATCCGGCGTGACAAGAAGAACACTCGCCGATGTTGGGCAGCGCGTGGATGCAGAAATTGTTGATCACGTTCCGCTTGCCGATTTGGACGACACGACCGTCGGGCAGGACGGCTTCGTCGCCGAGCCACGTCCAGTGTTCGGTCTTCATGACCTCTTTGGCGGCATCCGGATGACACTCCAAACATTTACGAGTGACATCGGGGCCGGTTTTTAGTTCGCCGCTGATCAACTTGCTGTGGTCGGTATGCGGTTTCGGCGGCGGCATTCTCGCCCAGGGATCGTCGGCCGGTACCTCGCGAGGCGGGCGAGTCACATATAAAGCGCCGCCTGCGATGCCGATCAGCACAGCGGCGATTATCGGTGTCAACCAAAGGGCAGATTTTTGGAACATGGTGACCGATCCGTCGTATGGGGCTGTTTCGGTCGAAAACCACAATGCGCGTATCGATGCGCGAGGGCGTGTTTAGGTGACAGGCGTATCCGGAATTCGGGCCTCGTCGGCTTCCGTCGCTAGGTACCGGCTTTTCAAGAGATCCGCGACGACTTCTCGCAGAAGCGCGGCAGCCTGAACGATGCGGGGATCGGCGAGGCGATAGACGACGTGTTGCCCTTCGCGTTGAGTGAGGACGAGTCCCTTCTCTCGCATCAACCGCAAATGTTGGGACATGTTCTGAAGCGACACGCCGACTTGCTCGGCCAGTTCGGAAACCGTGGCAGGCTTTTCTCGGAGCACGCAGAGAATGCGCAGTCGCGTGCGATTGGCAAACAGCGAGAAGAACCCGGCAAGCAGTTCGCATTCGTGATCGTTGAGCATTGCGTCCTCGTGTTCTTTTTGAGAATTCACGTATCGCTTTGCTTAATTGCACTATAGCAGACTTGCGCAATCCTGCAAGTATCAAATCGATGGATTTCGTTTTGTCGGAGATGTGTTTTTCGCGGTTGCCCGACCTGAAAATCTTACCCAAACCGAACGATCCTCAAGATTCGCACAACCCGTGCCGATCTAGAACGCAACAGTCGGGACGTCTGTCTTGGGCCGAGCGCCCAAGTTGCCGTGTATCCCCACAGAATAAGGGGGAATTCTATGAGTCAATTTGAGGGTCGCGAACGTGAATTCGGTCGGGAGAGACCGGCAGCCGACGGCGAAAGTAGCCGCTCCGACGAGCGGGTCCTTGTTCGGCTGCCTGATCTGAATGAGCCGGAGGACGAGCTGCAGGCGCAGGAATCAACGGGAGCCTGGGCAAACATGAACGGAAACTCGACAAACTGGGTAAAAATTGCCGGCTCGGTGGTGGTCGGCGGTGTGCTCGTGTTGGCCGTGTGGGTGGCTCTGTCGAGCGGCTGGAAAGGGGATAAGGGCGATCAGGCGTGGATGCCTGAGAATCCTGCGCCCGATGCCCCTGAGGCGCCGTTGTGGAATCCCGAGACGGCGCAGGCGCCTGCAACGACGCAGGCCGAGTCGCCCGATAAGCTGGGGTTCAGTTGGGACGCCTCGCAAAGCACGGAAGCGACGGCCGAGGGCTACCAGGGGCCGACGAAGTCGATGTTCGGCTACGACTTGCCCCCGGGGAACTCGTGGGGTGGGCCGAACGCAGAGGGGACCGATGTGTCGGTGCCGCCGGCTGCCGTCCCACCGCAAGGCGGTGAGTTGACGCCGGCCCCCGTAAACGAGGCGGTAGGCTCGCAGGTTCCCGGTGCTTCCGGGGCTGGGGCATGGAATGCTTCGTCGCTCGGTCAGCCGGGTCCCGTCGGGTATCCGCCGGCGGCCACGTCGGGGAGCAGCGTTGCGCCCGAGCCGAGCGTGCAATATCCGCGAACGGATGCTTCGGCCGGTGCGTATCAGGCCGACCCGGCATTCGCACAAGGCAGTGTGCCCTACGCCTCGCAGGCTCCGGATATCGCGCCGAGTTATCCGGCGGCCGCCAATGGGCAGTCGCCCGCGAATTCGCAAGGGGTGGCTTACTCGCAGGGGAGCTACGGATATCCCTCGCCGACAAGCGGCAGCGATCTAGGGCCCGCGGCACCGTCGCAAAATTGGAACGCGAATACGGCGGCGCAGCCGGTGTATCCGCAGGCGGCTCCCAGCGCGACTTCAGGGGCGGCAAGCTATGATCAGCCGGCCTATCGGGTAGGAATGCGACCGAGCTACGGTACGAGCTATCCGGCGCCTGTGTCGTCGCAACGTTCGATTCCCAGCACGGGATACCCGGCCGATCCGATTGCGCAGCCCAGTACGCCGCAAGTGGTTTATCCGGCCGCGACCGGACCAGCTTCGCCCGGCGCAAATGTGACGCCGTATATTCCGTCGGCACCGGCCTATCAGGCACCGGCTGCCGGTAACGGGTTCGCACCGCAAGCACCGGCGACCGGCACGGGGTACGGAGCCGGGACGTATCCACAAAACGGTGGATACAACGCGTATCCCGGTTCGCAACAAGGAACTCCTGCAGTCTCTTATCCTGGAACGAACCGCTATGACGCCACTCGACCAGGCCTTTATTAAAGCCTACATGCATCGGCAGCGATCGGGTGTGTCGGAAGCCGCGGCCCAGGGAACGATAGCTCTCGACGAGCTGTTGCGGGAGTTGGACGCGGAGGTCGACACGGCTAGCCCCGCCGACGTGAAAGAAGCGGCAAGCGGGAGCGATCCGTCGCCCGAGCTTCGGAACACATCGCGGAGCACGAGCGAGCCGGGCCAACCGGAGGAAATCGGGCGGTTGCGAGCCGAAGCCCCGACCGCGCCGGAGACTCCCGGCGACGAGGCTGCGGGTTCTCCGACTACGGCGGTTTCCGAGTTCGTGGTGGCGCCCGCTGCTCGGTGCGAGGAGCTTTTTGCCCCGGCGGTTTCCATCTCATGTTTGGAAACGGGTGCTTCGGCAGCGAG
>CAYVVR010000499.1:0-3384 GCA_964454655.1 uncultured Planctomycetaceae bacterium
TCCAAGGTCTGCTCGCCAAAAAAGCTGTGAGACCTTCCCAACGCGTGGATCGGCTTTTTGATAGCAACCCACTTGGATGATTTTACTTGTCCGGACGACGGGCGAGGTTTTCTGTGCGGGCGTCTCAAGTGTTCTGCACTGTGTGTCTTGGGCTTCGGCGTTCTTGCCGCTGATCCGTCAACGATCGCCGGATGGAGAAGGCGAAAATACGAAACGGTATCGGCCCGATTCCAAGCGGAACGTCGGGTGCGTTTCGGGAGCGGGTAGCCGCGTCACACCGGGCGATTCGGATGCGGGATGCCCGTCTTCGGCGAGCACGCCGGATGTCGGCAGCACGAGTTTCGCGTCCGTGTTCAGCGGAACTTCCAGCTCCAAGGCTACTTGGTCGCCTTCGCGTCTCCAGTTGCACACGATTGGGCCGCGAACGCTCCGGTAGCTGCAACGAACCCACTCCAGATCGTCGACGAACTGGGGATGAAAAGTGAATCTGTCGAATGCGACGGCGTTCTCGTCCGGCTCAATGCCCCCCAACCAGTTGTAAAACCATTGGCTGACCGATCCGAACATCGGGTGATTGTGACTGTACGTGTTGTCACTGAACTTCCAAGTCTCCCAAACGGTCGTGGCGCCTCGCTGGAGCATATACCCCCAGCTGGGGAAATCTCGGAGATTCACCATCCGATTGGCCACATCGGCGCGGCCCTCGCGGCTCAACACATCGAGCATGTATTTCGTGCCGAAAATGCCCGTGGTCAGATGACCGCCGTGCTCATCCACGTCGCTTACCAGATGGGCTAAAGCGGCTGGACGCTCCGCAGCCGGCAACATGTTCAAGTACAGCGCGAAAGCCTGGGCGCCTTGAACGCCCGACGCCACCTTGCCGGTTCCCGGCGCGAGAAACTCGGCGGCGTAGGCCCGCCGGATATTTTCGGCCAGACGATTGTATTCGTCCGCTTCGTCTTTCTTGCCGAGAATATCGGCTAGACGAGCCACCATCCGGGCCGACTCGCAATAAAGGGGAGTGACCATTGCAGGCGTCTTCTCTTTTTCCAACGCCTCGTGATCGTGCAATCCGTGTCGGACGATCTGGTCGGGGGTTTGCGCCCGCACCAATTCCAGCCATCGCCGGCTGGTGGCGTATTGCTCCTCGACGATCCGCCGGTCGCCGTAGTAGCGGTACAACTGCAGCTGGAGCAGTGGATGAACCATGTGCCATCCCACACCGCAGTATTGGATTCCGACCGACGGCGCCGTGTCCGTGAGCATTCCGTCGGGCAAAACGCTGTCGTACCAATCGCGAGTCGCCTTGGCGTAAAAGCCCGCCATGTCGTAGTTCAGGATGAAGGCGTCGGAAGTGACGGCCAGATCACCTCCGTAGCCGAAGCGTTCCCGATGGGGACAATCCGATTGCACGCCGAACAAATTGCTCTGAAAGGTCCACCGGCACATCGTTTGAATCCGGTTGAACAGATCGTTCGAACACGAAAACGAACCGACCGGCTCCACCGCGGAGTTCATTCGAAGGCCGGTGATGTCGTCGATCGCAGGGGGCGCCGGTAGGCCCGTGATTTCGATGTACCGAAAACCGTGAAAGGTGAATCGCGGCGTGTACGTTTCCGGGCCTCCGCCGCGAGCGATATACGTGTCGCCTTGCCAGGCGACGGCCGGTGATCCGTCCGCAGGCTTTTGCTTCCGTTTGATCTGCCCGCACACGCTGGTCATTGGGTTCAGGGTGCCGTCTTCGTAGAGCAACTCTCCGTAGCGCATCGTGATCGTCGTGCCGTGGGGAACATCGAATCGGAAACGTGCCCAACCGGCGAAATTTCGGCCCATGTCCACGATATAGACACCTTTCTGCGGTTCCGTAATCCGAACCGGCTTCAAGGTTGCTGTAATCTTGATGGCCGGTGCCGGTTGGGCTTGCAGAATGCCTTCCGGAGCCGGGGCCGTGGAGGCGTGGTTCCACCGGCTGTCGTCCAATCCTGGTTCATCCCACCCTGAAATGGCCTTGCGAGCGTCGACCTTTTCACCGAGGTAGATGTTGTTGCGCAGGATAGGGCCGGGTGTGACTTTCCACGAGGTGTCCGTGACCACGGAACGCCGGCTGCCGTCTGCATAGTCGATGACAAGTTGCGCGAGAAACTGCGGACGCCCGACGGGCAAGCGTTCACGCAAGTTGACGCGTCCCCACATCCGCAACGGCAGCGGGTTGTACCAGCCGTTCCCCAAGGTGACGCCCAAGCAGTTGGAGCCGGAGCGAATCAACGGGGTAACGTCATAGACGTTGTAAAACACGCGTTTGTTCGGAAGCGTCCACAGCGGGTCCAAATGATGGTCGCCGACCGGCTGACCGTTCAAGCTTGCATCGACGTAGCCGAGTGCGGCGATGTAGAGCCGCGCACGCCGTACAGGCTCATCCACGCCGAATTCCTTGCGAAACAGCGGGGCCGGGTCGTCCTGATAGAAATCTGCATCCTTGGTCGGAAGCGGTTTTCCATCGTTGATCCATTGTCCCTCCCAGTCGGTAGGTTCGAGCAATCCCATTTCCCAAAACGACGGATGACTCCACGCGGAGCGTTTGCCGTCTTTGTCCCAGACGGCCACTTTCCAATAGCACCGCTGCCCGGAACGAAGCGGTTGCCCGGCATACTCGATGTTCACGGTCTGGTTCGATTCGACTTTGCCGCTGTCCCACAGATCGCCTTGGTCCGCCTCCAACAATTCCCTCGACCGCGCGACGAGTACGCGATACGCGGTCTGGCGTTGCCCGCGCACAGAAGATGTATCGGTCCAACTCAACCGAGGCGCGGGGTGGTCGATCCCCAATGGACACTCCCGGTACTCGCAGCGCAGTTGCCCGACGCTGATAGAATCGGAAGTCTGTGGCGGAAGGGAAGACGCGGCGTTGTCGGCGGCAACAACCGACGGGCAGGCGGCCCATGCGCACAAGAGTTGCCCGAGAATCGCGATTCGGATCATGATGTTGAGGCTCTAGTGAAAGGGGTTTTGCAACGGGCTGCTAGGGAGTGTCCGGTTTGCCGGCTTTCGAAAGATCGCGTAATGTCGGGGAGACGAGGTGGGGGAATCATCGAGAGCGGGTGGCTGAGCTCGATTTCGAGCGATTGCACTGTACCTCACGGTTGATTCCACGATGACACCGGCTGCCCGTGGGAGTCGATCCGGCCGCGGAATTGCCCAAGGTCGTTCTTCCGCGGCGACCGGCCGGTTGGGGGCAACCACTGCCCTGAGATTTGGCTCTTGTCGTTGACCGAGTCCTTGCAGGAGTGTTGAACGATACTTTTCGTCGAGGATTAGCCGTCGAGGCATTTAACTCCTCCGTGGCCAATTCCCATGGCCGTCTCCGCAAACGATTGTAGAAAAGAG